>CAJOPK010000097.1 GCA_905236255.1 uncultured Selenomonadaceae bacterium
GTAATTCCTTTTCAGAAAATCTTGCCGGCTATGAACCAAAATCTGCCGCGAGCCTTCGCGCGTTCGGAAAGTGCTTCGTCAAAACCTATTCTGCGGGCGTAATCGAGTTTTGCAAAATAATCGTCCGGCTTTGAATATCCCAAACCGATACCGTAGCCGTGCAAATATACATGATTGTCCAAAGACTTGCGCGGCTTGCCTTCCGCGTGTTCGATAAACATATTCATTGAAAGATTCGGGATACCGGTTTTGTAAATTAAAGTTGCCCGCGCCAAAAATCCCAAGTCGGCGGAAAGATCGCTTGACGGATAAGCCCTGATACCGTTAATTCCGGTGAGTGCCATTTTTTCCGAGCTGTCGAGATTTTTGCTTGTTACCTGCGCGGAAGTATGAATCTGATAACTCAGGCGATTGTTCATCATGTAGTCGTAATCAAAATCTGTGTTGAATTTGTAAAAATCGCCTTCGGTCTGTCCCAAAGTGTTTATGTAATTCGTATACCACGAATCATTAAACAAATGCCCGGCGGTAAATCTTCCGGAATAGGCAACGTGATTGTTTTTCCAACGTTCGTTGCCGATAACCCCCAAATTTGTCGTGTACGAATGTTTTTTCCCGGAAAGTCCGAAAGAGTCGATGTCGTCCTCAATGTTGTTGTAATTAAATCCGTAAGTCCAGCTGAAACTTGACGACATTGTTTTTCGTACCGTCGTCGTGCCGTAAAGCGACCAGTTGAAAGTTATTCCGTTTGCGTCAAGATCGCGGTATTCGTTGCCGAGTTTGTAACGTGAACGACCGAAATGTATCCCCCATTTGTTGACGTTGCCTTTGAAGGCGTTCAAAATTCCCACGTCGGCATAAATATCGTTTGAATTTTGGGTGGAGGCAAGTCCGCCGATCGTGATTTTCGCAGCTTTTTTGTCAACATTGTAAAAGTCATTGAGCGAGCCTATCCGATAGCGACCGGAAGAACGATTGCCGTAATTGTCCGTGTAAATTATGTGCCGGGAATTTTTATCTTTTTCGACCGTGATATTGACGTTTGAAGAACCTTCTTTTGTGCCGGGAGAAAGAAATGCCGTAGCCTTTACCCCGTCAATGTCATTGATCTTGTAAAGAACGTCCTCAAGCGTTGCGCGACTGACCGGATCTCCCGGCTTGATTTTTGAAACGATTCGATTTATTTTTTCCGGTCTGATGTCCGTTTTTATGTTGACGTTGACCTTGTCGTAAAAACCCTGAATTACGTTTATCGTGACAACGCCGTTTTCATTTTTCTGCGCGGGAAGATAGGCGACCGCCGCAAGGTGTCCGCGACTTCTGTAAAGTTTCGTAATTTCGCCGGTCAAAGCGTTCAAAGTGCCGAGAGTCGTCGGTTTGCCGATATATTTGTCGACAATTTCTTTTTCGGCGGATTCACGATCCGAAAAATCCATTTCCGAAGCAATTTGAATACCTTTGAGTACAAAGGACGGCTCTTGTTTTTCGCTCATTCTTTCAAGATCCGGATCCGTCTGATTCTGACTTGCGCTTTGAGGTTGACCCGGCGGCAGGGCAAAAGTTGTCGCAGTGCCTGCGAAAATTGTCGCCGTCATTGCGGCAAGCATTGCCAAAAAATTTTTACCGTTCAATTTTTTTACCGTCCTTTCTTTACGGATTTGGAAATCAAAATTGCGAAGTAATTTTAAATGCCGAAAATATTTTTTGCAAGCACAAGAGAAAAAATTATGAAAATTTCTTCAAAAATTGTTGAAACCGTAAAATTTTATCGGAATAATTTTTTCGATTTGTGATATAATTTCGGCGTTTGTTGATTTGCAAACTTGATTTTCAATCCGATTTTTCTTGAGGAGATTAAGGTCATGAAATTTTTTATCTGCGCGGGATTCGGAATATTTATGTTTCTCTTTCCCGTAACCGGTCCGGACGGAAAAATTTCCACGAGCGTCAATATTCTGACTCAACTTTTGGATAATTTTGTCGGTGAAAATTTGCCTTGGGCATTGTTTTTGATTGTTGCGATTTCGGCGATCGGCGCGGTACTTTGTCCGATTTTTCGCCCGAAATTCATAATTCATCGCGATTGGCTCCGGGATTTGTTTTTTGTTCCGCGTTCTTATTTCGTCACGAGAATTTTTGCGTTGTTTGTGATGATCTGCGTTTCTTTTGAAACGGGGCCGAAAATAATTCGCAGTGAGGACATCGGTATTCAAATGGCATCGCTTTCTCAAACTTTGATTGCGCTGGCATTTGTTTTAAGTTTTGTCCTGCCGTTTTTGACGGAATCCGGAATAATGGAGTTTACCGGAATTTTGTTGAAACCTTTGATTCGTCCGCTGTTCAAAGTTCCCGGACGTGCATCGGTTGACTTGATCGCCTCATGGCTTGCTTCCTCAAATACGGCGGTTTTGATAACGGCGGAACAGTATCGCGGCGGGTATTACAGCATGCGGGAAGCGGCAACGATCATGACAAATTTTTCGTTGGTATCGATTCCGTTTTGCATGGTTGTTGCGGAAACTTTGCGCCTCAGTGATTATTTTGTACCGCTTTACGCAACGGTCACCGGAATAGGTTTATTCCTTGCAATAATCGGGGCGCGAATTTGGCCTTTGTCAAAAGTCCCGGACTCTTATTTTATCGAAAAAAGAATAATTGAGGACGTTCCGGCAAATACCGGTCTGTTTAAATGGGCTCTCAAAGGTGCATTGGACAGAGCGGAAAAATTTACTTTGAAGGAGGCCCTGCGCGGCGGCGGAATTATGACTTTGGGAATTTTGCTTGACCTGATACCTATCGTAATTGCTTGGGGAACGGTCGGCACATATCTTGCAAACGAGACTTCAATCTTTTATTGGATTTCCTATCCGATGGGAATTTATTTAAATGTTTTGGGAATTGAGGACGCTTTTCAAATTGCGCCTGCCGCACTCGTCGGATTTATCGATATGTTTATTCCTTGTCTGATAACTTCACCGACGGCACCGATTATCACAAGATTTACCGTCGCCGTCCTTTCACTTGTTCAGATACTTTACCTGACGGAAGTCGGCAGCGTGATCGTAAAAAGCAAAGTGGGATTGGATATAAAATATCTGTTCATAATTTTCCTTGAAAGGACGATAATTGCTTTGCCGATAATTGTATTTGCTGCGAATATGATTTTCCCGGTGTAAGCGAAATTTTTAAGTTTGGAAAGTTTTTATTTGAGATATGGCAACCCCCCGCTTCAAGCGCAAGCGAAAGTGGAGAACGAACATCCCAAAATTTGCTTGCAAATTTTCGGTATCAATGCGATAATCTTTGTGAAATTGGGGAAGTTCAATTAATTTCAGAGGAGTGGTAAAGTGCGGAAATTTCAAAATTTGATTACCCTGTTTCTTGCGTTTTTTATTTTGACCTCATTCGGCACGGCGGCGGCAAAATCACCGGTCGAACTTTCCGAAGTAACCGTTGCGGAAGATACCGAAGAAGTTTTGAAAATCGAAATTCCGTTCAAAGGCAAATTAAGCGAAGACGATTATGTTCTTCGTTCGACGGCGAATTTTGTCCTGATTGAATTTGATGAAACTTTGCCGGGAAGAATCAAGCGTTCGGATCTTGCAAAAATTCATACCGACAATTTTCTTGAAAAGGTGAATATATACGAAATCGGCAAAAACAAAGTGCGTCTGCGTTTTACTCTTTCGGAATCGGTAAATGAGGGGGATTATTCGGCGCAAATTTTGCCGAAAAGCAAAGCCGGGAAAAAATCTGCACGTTTGGTTTTGACAATCAAAAAGGGCAAGAGTTCGGAAGAATCGGAAACTTACAACATAAACGACAAAGTTGTCGTAATTGATGCCGGACACGGCGGATCGGATACCGGCGCGGTCGGACCGGGCGGCGTTACCGAAAAATCTGTGGCTCTTGCGGTTGCACTCAAGACCGAAAAACTTTTGAAAAATTCCGGTGCAAAGGTCATAATGACGCGCACGACGGACAGGGATGTTGCCGCTCCCGGAGTTTCGGCGGGTACGGAATTGCAAGCGCGCGTAAACAAGGCTCCGGCACAAGCCGACATTTTCATCTCAATCCATTGTAATGCCTTCTCAAATCCGGCGGCGCACGGAATGGAAACTTATCATCATCGCGGAAGTAATCGCGGCAGATATTTGGCGACGCTTTTAAATGAGGAACTTGAAAAATACGGCGGTCTTTTCAATCGCGGCGTTAAGGGAGCGGGTTTTTATGTCCTGCGTCATTCGGCTTGTCCCGCCTCTTTGATCGAGTTGGGATTTATTACGAATTACAGAGAAGAAAAACTTTTATCGGACGAAAACTATCAGCAAAAACTTGCTCGGGCAATTACCGCCGCAGTTTCAAGATATTTCGGAGAATGATCTGTTAAGTAACGGGAGGCATAAAAAGATTGATTAGAAAAATTTTATCGGCTTTAATAATTTCGACGACGCTTTTAATGTTCGGCTGTGACAACAATCCCGGCGGGCAACCCGGCGATACCGGCAAGCCGGAGAAGAAAGTCGAAATCGAAAACAAAACCGGCGAAAAAACACCGGGCGAGCCCGAAAACAAAAATCCGGAGAAAGTGAAGGCGGCGCAGATTATGGAAGTCAAGATCTATTATCCGGACGAATCCGGCAACAAATTGGTTGCGGTTGAGCGCAAAATCGAAATCGGCAACGTAAAAGAAAAATATTCGGCGGCGGTGAACGAATTGATCAAACAGCCGCAGGAAAAATATTTGAGCGGAATTTTTCCGAAAAACGCAAAACTCATCGACGTGAAAGTTGAAAACGGTACGGCTTATGTGAATTTTGACAAAAGCGTTATCACAAATTTTGTCGGCGGCTCCACCGGCGAAGAATTTTTGGTCGGGTCGGTTGTCGATACTTTGACCGAATTTCCGGAAATAAAGCAGGTCAAATTTTTGATTGACGGCAAAGAAATCGAAACTCTTGCCGGTCATGTCGATTTGAGTGTTCCGATAAAGAGAATCGAAAATCTCTTGAAATAAAAATATTTTTGCGATCGGAAAATTTTCCGGTCGTTTTTTTTGTTGATTGAAATAAAATTTTGCAGGAAAATTTCAATGTTGCCGGAAAAAATAATTTTAAAGGGTTGATTGTTAATAACCGGTATGATGATGTGAGAATTTTTGAGTTTTGGGGAATGGGAGAAATTGCCGGTGGATTTTGAATTTGCTTTTCCGACAAAATTGCGCGGTCTTTTATCAACCGTGGGCTTGACCGACTTCCTCGACGTTTTTATCGTCGCGGTAATCATTTACAAATTTTATCAGATGCTCAAGGATACCCGCGCCATAACTTTGGTCAAGGGCGTGTTGGTTTTGCTTGCCGTGACGGTTATCGCATCGTGGTCGAATTTGCACGTAATATCTTGGATGTTGCAAAAAACGGTTACTTGGTTGTTCGTTGCCCTGCCGATAGTGTTTCAGCCGGAATTGCGCAGGACTTTGGAACATTTGGGACAGGGAGCATTTTTGTTAAAGCATCAATCGGCATTGTCGGAGGACGTTCAAAGGCGGAACATTGTCAACGAAATTGTTCGGGCAACAAAAGCCATGTCCGCCGAAAAACTCGGCGCGCTCATGGTTGTCGAACGCGAAATGAAATTAAATGATGTCAGTGCCACCGGAGTTCATACCGACGCGCTGGTAACTTCCGAATTGATTCAAAATATCTTCACCAAAAACAGACCTTTGCATGACGGCGCGGCAATTATTCGCGGCGACAGACTTATTTCGGCCGGCTGTCTTTTGCCGCTTACCGAAAATCGCGAACTTTCCACCGAACTCGGAACGCGTCACCGGGCAGCCATAGGAATTTCCGAACAGTGCGACGCGCTCGTCGTGGTCGTCAGTGAAGAAACCGGGACGATTTCTATTGCCGACAACGGGCATATTGTCAGAAATTTGACCGGAGAAAAACTTGAAACTTTCCTGCGCCCGATTTTTGAAAAGAGTAAACACGGAGGTTTCAAGGTCGGAAACCTTTTCGATAAATGGAGGAACCGACAATGATTGCGCGCCTTAAACAAATTTTAAGACATAATTTTCGCGAAAAAGTTATAGCAATAATCGTTGCGGCGGTCTTGTGGGTTTTTGTCATGGACGATCAAAATCCGGTTATAGAAGGGGCTTATTCCGCGCCGCTTACCGTTACGGGGGTTCCTCAGGGGTTCAGGGCTTTTTATCCGGATCAACAGATAAAAGTTACTCTGCGCGCCCCCCGTTCAATGTTTGTGACTTATGAATCTTCGGACGTTCGCGCCTTTTTGAATTTGACCAATTTTGTTGAGGGCTCTTACGATGTTCCGGTTGAAACGAATTATCCTCAGGGCTTTGAATTTGTTTCGGTAAGTCCCGAAAAAGTTCACGTTCAGGTTGATCCGATTGTCGAAAGACCGATGCAACCCGAAACGATAATTACCGGATCGGTTGCCGGAGATGCGGTCGTCAAAAGTTTGAAAAAGACACCTGAAACAATTACCGTCGTCGGACCCGGAACTTTGGTTGCGACGGTAAATCGCGTTATCGGATACGTCGGACTTTCCGGCAACAATTCAAGTTTTGAGCTGCAGGTTCCGCTCACTGCCGTAAACGAGGACGGACGGGAAGTCAAAAATGTTCGCGTCGTTCCTTCCGCAATTACCGTCGGCGTAAACATTGAAGGCGGAGTCGAAAAGAAAAATGTCCCGATTGTGGCGGATCTCATTCCGGCGGAAGGCTGGGAAATAAGCGATTTGAAAGTTGATTATCCGCTGACGGAAATTGCCGGCAAGGAAGAATTTTTGAATCAAGTCGTATCTTTAAAGACCGCTCAAGTTGAAATTCCGGTCGGTCAAAAGACTTTCAAAGGCGTTTTGAAGCTTGAAATCCCGGAGGGGATAAGTTCAAAAATTACGGAAGTCGGGGTAAGCGCGACAATCAGACGTACGCCGATTTTCAGAACGGAAAACGGAAATCAAAATAACCGGTGATTGAGGAGCGAAATTTTAAATGAAACAAAAGAGAATTGCACTGATAAACGATATAACCGGATTCGGAAGGTGTTCGGTCACCGTCGAATTGCCTATAATTTCCGCAATGAAAATTCAAGTTTGCCCGTTACCGGTTGCTTTGCTTTCCGTGCATACGGGTTTCCCGGATTATTTTATGGACGATTACACGCCGAAATTGCCGGAATACATAAAAAGTTGGGAAATGAACGGATTGGAGTTTGATGCTGTTGCCACCGGATTTTTTGCGTCCGAAACTCAAATTGACATTGTCGAGGATTTCATAAAAAAATTTCCTTCCGGCGTTATGATTGATCCGGTCATGGGGGATCACGGAAAAATTTACAAGTCGTATACAAAAGATATGTGTATCAAAATGCGAAATCTTCTGAAATATGCCGACCTCATTACTCCAAATTTGACGGAGGCTTGCAATCTTGCCGGGATTGGTTATCCCGCCGGCGGAATAATTTCCGATTCAAAATTGACGAACATTGCCGCCGATCTTGCCGAAAAAACTCGCGGCAAGCGTGTAATAATTACCGGAGTTTCGGCGGATTTTGACGACGGGACGCGCATAATGAATTTTGTTTACGACGACGGAAAAATTGACATTGTAAACTCCGAAAAACTCGGAAACGACAGATCCGGCACCGGAGACGTATTTTTTGCGGTTGTTGCCGGCTCTTTGATGAACGGCGAAAATCTGACAGACTCGGTAAAAAAAGCCGCAAGTTTTGTGGAAAAATGTTTTCAATATGCGGAAGAATTAAATTTGCCGTGGAATTACGGGTTGCCTTTTGAAGAATTTTTGACGAAGTTGAAATAATTCCGAGCCGGATACTTTGACAATCCTACACCCGCGTTGACATCAAGGAGAAAAATTTTCTTGACAAAGAAATTTCAACTGTGTTATATTTCGCACGAACTTGGTATTTAAACCGTTGAAGCGGAAGTAAAAACGAAAGACGACCTTACAGAGAGTCCGCGATGCTGAGAATCGGGCGGGAAACGAATCGTTACAATGGTCCGCAGAGGGCGCAGTCAAAGGCAGGTTTGCCGAGTATTCTGCGACGCGGGGGCATGCGTCAGTTGCCGGGAGTATGAAGGTACTTCGCAAAGTGCACGAAGTCAAATTCGTGAATCGGGGTGGCACCGCGAATTATTTTGAAACGTGAAATAAATTCGTCCCCGTCGGAACAAATGTTTTCCGGCGGGGATTTTGATTTTCCGCCGGCGAAGGAGGAACCGATATGCAACTTAAACCTTCTCCGGAAAAACTCCGGGAAATTGCGGCAACCGGAAATTTTAAAGTCATTCCGGTTGCAACGGAAATTTTGTCGGATATTCGCACGCCGATTGAAGTTTTGCGGATTTTGAAGAATGTTTCCGCGCATTGTTATTTGCTTGAATCGGCGGCGGCAAAAGAAACTTGGGGACGTTATACCTTTTTGGGTTACGACCCGAAACTCTGCATAACCTGTACCGGCGGCAAAATGAAAATCGGCGACGACGAAATTTTTACCGAAAATCCTTCCGACGAAATTCGTAAAATTTTGGCACGGTACACAAGTCCCAAAATTGAAGGACTTCCCCCTTTTACCGGCGGACTTGTCGGCTATTTTTCATTCGATTACATAAATTATGCCGAGCCGTCTTTGAAAATGCAGGTTGACGATACGGAAAATTTTAAAGATGTTGACCTTATGATTTTTGACAAAGTTATTGCTTTTGATAATTTCCGGCAAAAAATTATTTTAATCATCAATGTGCCGGCGAAAAATTTTGATATTCAAAGTGCAATTTCCGAACTTGAAAAGATGAAGAAAATTATTTTGACCGGGCAGAAAAAGATTGAGCCGCCCGGAAAAATTGTCGGTGAAGTCAAGCCGCTTTTTGATAAAGAAAAATATTGCGCGATGGTTGAAACGGCAAAAAATTACATTCACGAGGGAGATATTTTTCAGGTAGTCTTGTCGAATCGACTTGCCGCAAATTTTGAAGGAAGCCTGCTGAACACTTACCGGATTTTGAGAACGATAAACCCTTCGCCTTATATGTTTTATTTTTCAGGCACGGACGTTGAAGTTGCCGGAGCAAGCCCGGAAACTTTGGTAAAACTTGAAAACGGAATTTTGCACAC
>CAJOPK010000098.1 GCA_905236255.1 uncultured Selenomonadaceae bacterium
CGCAGGAGAATACTTTTAAATTTCATCGGCTCCGGATTTAAAAGGGCAAGTCTTGCGGCAACCGGACATGTCAAACTCAAAGTCCTTGTCGCAATTTCGCCGACAACATAAACCCGGCGGGGAAATTCCGCACAAATATCCGACAAAAAATTTTCGCCGAGATTTTTTTGAACGAAACACAGACAGTCTTTATCAAGCATGGGACAGACGGCATCTTCGACAAGATTCATTCTGTAAGTTTGAGATTCCGGGTTCCAGGTCATCGAGTCCAAAATTTTGGCGCGAAGTTCTTTATCTTTAATTCCGCGATATTTAAAATGTGTATTCCTGTCCACGTCCACCTGAAAACCCTTGCAGCATTTTGCGTCGCAAAGACTTCCGTCACATTGAAAGTTTTTTACATATTCCGGTTCAAAGCACGAATATATTTTTTCAAATTCGTCCACATTTTCACCTCTCCTCCGGTTCCGTTCGCGTATTTTATAACAAAATTTTTTAACCTGCAAATTTAAAAATCCCGCTTGCCGGCGGGAACGGGTATTTTCTTCGGAAAGACAAACAATTCTAAATTTTGAGCAACAAATCGGGTTGGCAGTCGGAGTCGCGAAAAAAGACTTCACTTCCGACTGCCTCACTTCCCGATAATTACACGGGATTAAAAAAATTTTCGCAAGGAATTATTTTTTTCCTCCGCCCATAAGTTTGCCGATCATATCTGCGGCATCGTTCAAATTGAAATTGCCGCCGCCCAGACCTCCGAGCGCATTTCCGGCAAATGCCGCCATATTGGAAGAAATCTTCTTTTCGATTTCGGCATTGGCGGAATTGACGGCGCTGACAATCAAATCTTGAAGAGCCTCAACGTCGCCGTCGCTCAAAAGTTCCGGGTCGATTTTGATTTCCTTCAAATTCTTTTCGCCGTCAACGGTCGCGGTAACCATGTTTCCGCCGACGGAAGCCGAAGCCGTTTCATTTCTCAATTTTTCTTTGTTTGCCTCAAAAGATTTTTGCAGGTTCTGTGCCTGCTGCAAAATCGCATTGAGATCGAGCTGTGCCATGTGAATCTCTCCTTACTCGTTTTCTTCAATTTTTTTTGCCTCCGATGAATTGAAAATATCCATCGCTTTTCCCAAATTTGACTTATCCGGTTCCGGGAGCCTGTCCAAAATCGGCGGCGGTAATTTTGTATTGACGATCGTTTCTATTTTGACTTCCCTGCCGGCGGTTTCGGTCAAGCCTTGTGCCAAAGTCTGTTCGTGTTTTTCAAAAAGCTTTTTGGTAAAATCCGCTTTAAATCCCAAAGTCAAAACTTCGCCCGTCCACCCGACAACGATTGCGTTGTTTGCCGCCGCATAAAGAAATTGATCGTTGTCCCGAAATCTTTCGAGAGTATCATAAAAAATTTTTTTGCCTTCGTCAAGATTTTCCGCAACCGAGTCCGGCGAAGTATTTTGAACGACCGGCACCGGAGCGGAAGATGTTTGAGAAACCGGAGCCGCAAAATTTGAAGTTGAAGTTATCGGCGCGGCAAGCCTCATCAATGCCATTTCCAAAATTATATCCGGTATTCCGGAACCCTGCATTTCGGTCACGGCTTTCCTCATCGCGTCAATCAAAATGTCAAGGGATCTCATTTCGCCGGTTTGCCGCCCGTCCAAAATTTCAAATTCCATATCCCGCAAGCGCGTTATCAGTGATTCCGCTATATTCACGGAAGTCAAGCCGGAGCGGAATGCATGAGTAATTGCCGTTGCAATTTTCGCCCGGTCTTTTTCCCGGACTGCGGAAATTATTTCGTCCAAATCCGAATCCGAAACCAATCCGAGCGTATTGTTCACATCTTCGACGGAAATTTTTTTGTCCGCCATCGCGTAACATTGATCCAAATAAGTCATTGCGTCACGCATGGAGCCTTCCGCAAGCCTTGCGATTTTTGCCGCCGCATCTTCCGGAAGTTCGACTTCCAATCTTTTTGCAAGACGGATTAAATAAGGCGCGATCGTTTCACGCGGAATCAGTCTGAAATTCAAAGTCTGACAGCGTGAGCGAATTGTCATAGGGACTTTGTTAAATTCGGTCGTTGCCAAAAAAAATGCGACATTGGGCGGCGGCTCTTCAATCAATTTCAAAATCGAATTGACCGCCTCAAAAGACAGCATGTGAACTTCGTCGATTATAAAAGTTTTTACTTTCGACTGCAAAGGCGCAAGATAAGCCGTTGACAAAAGGCGGGTAACGTCTTCGACGGAACGGTTTGAGGCGGCATCAAATTCCACGTTGTCCGGTGAAGATTCGTAAGACAAACACGACGCGCATTTGTTGCAGGGAATTTCTTTCGGTTGAAGGGGTTCGCCGGATTCCCGTGCGGCAATTACTCTTTCACAATTCATTGCCTTCGACAAAAGTCTTGCGGTGGAAGTTTTCCCGGTTCCCCGCGTCCCCACAAGCAAATAAGCGTGTGAAAGTCTGTCGTTGGATATTGCGCGGGTAAGTGCCGTCGCTATATGTTCCTGCCCGATAAGTTGCGCAAAATTTTTCGGGCGACCTCTGGTATAAAGTGCCTCGTAAGCCAAAATTTTTTACTCCTTTGAAAAAAATTTCCGTGTAACAAATCACAAAAAATTTTCCCGATTCAACGAAATTTTGAACCTCTCCCGGCTGAAGCCGGAAGATTCATGAAAAGTTTGACGGTTAAGCCGCCCTTATTCTCAAAGGGCTGTCCAAAAGCCC
>CAJOPK010000099.1 GCA_905236255.1 uncultured Selenomonadaceae bacterium
TGGTCAAGAGAGCGGATACGTACGCGCATTTTTTCGGAAATCGCATAACCCGCAGCATCGTCCTGAGCGGAATTGATTTTCATGCCGCTCGAAACCTTTGCCAAACTTTTCTGGAGAGCAGTCGAGTTGTTGTTGAGGGTGTTCATCGTGCGGACTGCCGCCATGTTATTTTTTACTACCATAGCCATGATTTTTTCCTCCTTGGTTTTTCCAAAAAACTTTTTTAATCCTTTTTTCGGCGACTTCCGTGCCGCCTTTATATCAAACAAACCGCCGATAAAAATTGACCGTCGCCAATTTTCATTCATGCCACCGACGCGTCACTCGTGACAGATTCGTCGATTTGATTGGTAACTCGTTTTTTGGATTAACTGTCGGGATAAAAACCAAACGGCTTTATATCTCTGTAACATTCAATCAACCGGACTTTTTAATTGAGGCTGTCCGATTGACGAAAAATTTATATCTGTAAGCGGGTCAAAATTTCGTACTGCCCGCCTTTATTTTCAATTCGAGTTTATGGAGTTTTCAAAGTTCCGATAAGGATTTTTGCGCCTTACAAAATCTTTATCGAAAATTTTCCGGGGAAACTTAATAGCCGGCAGAAAAGTTGTTTTTTTTTTTGAAAACTTACCGGACTCTTGAGGCGATTTCGGAGATTGTTCACGCCGGACGACTTCAGGTGGAAAGGTTTGCAAGGTAGAAAGTGGGAATTGGAGAAAAAAGAAAATTTATAGTGAATCAGGAAATTAAGAAAAGTTTTTTCCATTCTTTTGAAAAATTCCACATTTTGCCGAAATCGGCGAAACAAACTTTCTGAAATTACACTTCATATTTTATTTTTAAAATCTTTATTGACTTTTTGTCTAATTGGTGCTAGTATACGCCCGCACATTGAGAAAGAGGTGAATGAATTGACGGAAGAAAAGAAGGTTACCGTTGAAAATGAAGACGGTGACGTTGCGGAGATAAATGCGGATTTTTCCGGGAATGATACCGGCGCGCAATTTGAAACCGATTCCGATTTGACGGAAGAAATTTCGGAAGATGACAATTCGGCGGCGGAAGTTGAAAAATTGCAAAACGAATTGAAAGAAATGCGCGAACAGGTTTTGAGAGCGCGCGCAGATTTTGACAATTTCCGTAAGCGCACGGCAAGAGAAAAGACGGAACTTGCCGCAACCGTCGAACAGGCATTTTTGAAAGATTTGTTGCCGCTTTTGGATAATCTCAACAGAGCATCCGATGCGGCGGATGCCGAAAATTCCGATGCGGAAACTCTTCGCAAAGGAATTGAAATGATTAAACGTGAAACCGTCGCCGTTATGGAAAAGCACGGATTGGAGCAGATCGAAACCGGAGGAAAGATGTTTGATCCGAATTTTCATCAGGCGGTGGGAACCGTTCAAGACGATTCAAAAGAGGACGGAATGATTGCGGCGGAATTTCAGCCGGGATATATCGCACGCGGCAGAGTCATTCGTCCGAGTATGGTACAGGTTATAAGTAATTAGGGAAACAGGGAATTAGGGAATTAGCAATATTGTTTTCCCGTAACGCAAGATTGAAAGGAATGAATTATCATGAGCAAAGTTATCGGTATAGATTTGGGAACAACAAACAGCGTCGTAACCGTTTTTGAAAACGGTGAGCCGACGGTTATCACCAATCCGGAAGGCAGCAGAATTACTCCTTCCGTCGTAGGTTTTACAAAAGACGGTCAACGCCTTGTCGGTCAGCTTGCAAAGCGTCAGGCTGTCAGCAATCCCGACAGAACCATTGCGTCAATCAAACGTCACATGGGCGAAAATTACAAAGTTACCATTGACGGCAAAGACTATACACCGCCGGAAATTTCGGCCATGGTCTTGCAGAAATTGAAAGCCGATGCCGAAGCCTATTTGGGCGAAACGGTAACTCAAGCGGTTATCACCGTTCCGGCTTATTTCAGCGACGGTCAACGCCAGGCAACAAAAGATGCCGGCACGATCGCGGGACTTGAAGTTCTCCGTATCATAAACGAGCCGACGGCGGCGGCACTTGCTTACGGTCTTGACAAAGACAAAGACGAAACCGTTTTGGTATTCGACTTGGGCGGCGGCACTTTCGATGTTTCGATTTTGGAACTTACCGAAGGCAACTTCATGGTACAGGCGACAAGCGGCGACACTCATTTGGGCGGCGACGACTTCGACAAAAAAGTCATGGATTGGATGGTTGAGGAGTTCAAAAAATCAAACGGCATAGACCTTTCCGCAGACAAAATGGCGGCGCAGCGGTTGATTGAAGCTGCGGAAAAAGCAAAGATCGAACTCAGTTCAATGACTTCGACAAATATAAATCTTCCGTTTATCACGGCGGACGCGAGCGGTCCGAAACATTTGGACTTGACCTTGAGCCGCGCAAAATTTGACGAACTTACCCGCGACTTGGTCGAGCGCACCATGGGACCGACAAAACAGGCTATGAAAGATGCGGGACTTTCCGGCAGCGACATTGACAAAATTATTCTTGTGGGCGGTTCTTCCAGAATCCCGGCAGTCCAAAACGCAATTCGCGAAATTTTGGGCAAAGAGCCTTCAAAGGGCGTAAACCCTGACGAATGTGTTTCGATCGGCGCGGCAATTCAGGGCGGCGTACTCTCCGGCGACAAAGGCGCGCAGGGTATCACTTTGCTTGACGTTACACCGCTTTCTTTGGGAATTGAAACTTTGGGCGGCGTTTGCACAAAACTTATCGAACGCAACACGACGATTCCTACAACAAAATCTCAAGTATTTTCCACTGCGGCGGACAATCAGACCAGCGTTGAAATTCACGTTTTGCAGGGTGAACGCGAAATGGCGGCCGGCAACAAAACTTTGGGCAAATTCGTTTTGAGCGACATTCCGCCGGCACCGAGAGGTATTCCGCAGATCGAAGTCACTTTCGATATTGATTCAAACGGTATCGTCAATGTTTCCGCAAAAGATAAGGGAACCGGACGCGAGCAAAAGATTACGATTCAATCTTCAAGCGGCATGAGCAAAGACGACATCAAGCGCATGGTTGACGAAGCGGCGGCGCATGAAGCTGAAGATAAAAAACAGCGCGAGGCTGCCGATGCCAAAAACGATGCGGAGCAGACGGTTTATCAGGCGGAAAAGACCTGCAAAGATTTTGAGGGCAAAGTTGACGAAGAACTTATCAAAAATGTTCGCACGGCGGCAGATTCTTTGAAAGACAAGCTTGAAAGCGGCGACACCGAAACTTTGAAGAAGTTGACGGAGGACGTTCGTCAGGCACTTTATAAGTTGAGCGAGGCGGCTTACAAAAGCGGCGCGATGAATCAGCAGGGCGAGCCCAATGCCGATTTCACAAAGAAAGAAGAAACTTCCGGCTCAAATGCAAATTCAAACGACAAAAAAGACGACGGCACGATCGATGCCGAATTTACGGAAGTCAACGACAAGAAATAAAATTTGATTCCGGAATAAATCAAAAATTGAAAGGTCGGGCGGAAAATGTCCGGCTTTTTTGTTTGACAAATTTCTTGCAGGGGAATTGACGCATTGGCAGAAAAATAAAAATCCGGAAAATACAAAAAATATTTACGGGGAGAGATTCAAGGTGCAGATGACCTATAAAGATTCCGGTGTGGACATTGATGCCGGAAATAAATCGGTGCAAATGATAAAAGATGCGGTCAAGTCAACTTACCGCCCGGAAGTTTTGGGGGATTTGGGAGGATTCGGCGGACTTTTCGCTTTAAAAAAATATGAAAATCCCGTGCTTGTTTCCGGGACTGACGGCGTGGGTACAAAATTGAAAATTGCTTTTCTGCTGAACAAACACGACACGATAGGTCAAGATGCCGTTGCCATGTGCGTCAATGATATTTTGGTGCAGGGGGCGGAGCCGCTTTTCTTTTTGGATTATCTTGCCGTCGGCAAACTCATTCCGGAGCGGGTTGCCGAAATTGTCGGCGGGGTTGCCCGTGCCTGCAAAGATTCCGGTTGCGCTTTAATCGGCGGCGAAACTGCCGAAATGAACGGATTTTATCCGGAGGGTGAATATGATATTGCCGGCTTTGCCGCAGGTGTTGTCGAAAAAAATAAACTCATAACTTCCGAACGCGTAAAAATCGGCGACGTTTTGATCGGCTTGCCTTCAACCGGACTTCATTCAAACGGGTTCAGTCTTGTCAGAAAAATTGTATTTGAACACAAAAATTTTGACGGCACGGAATTTATCCCGGAACTCGGCAAGACAATCGGCGAAGAACTTTTGACACCGACGAAACTTTATCCGAAAATTTGCTTGCCGCTTATTCAAAAATTTGACGAAAAAATTCACGGAATGGTACACATTACCGGCGGCGGATTTTATGACAACATTCCCCGCGCTTTGCCGAAAAATTTCGGAGCGGAAATAAATGCCGATGCTTGGAAAACGCCGGAGATTTTCAAACTTCTTCAAAGTTGGGGAAATGTTGCCCGTCACGAAATGTACAGGACTTTCAACTGCGGGATCGGAATGATTTTGATTGTCGATA
The DNA here is from genome assembly GCA_905236255.1 of uncultured Selenomonadaceae bacterium. Classification (GTDB taxonomy): domain Bacteria; phylum Bacillota; class Negativicutes; order Selenomonadales; family Selenomonadaceae; genus Quinella. The sequence goes on from CAJOPK010000099.1 coordinate 4,535, forward strand.
AAAATTCTTTGCCGGAAATTTCGGATCATCTGAATAAAAATTCCGTTGAATTTTACGAAGTCGGCAAAGTTGTCGAAGGCGCGGAAATTAAAATTAAAGGCGGCGATCTTCTTGATTAAATTGGCGGTTTTGTGTTCCGGGCGCGGTACGGATTTACAGTCGATAATCGACGCAATTCAAGCCGGAAAATTGGACGCAAAAATTTCAATCGTTTTGACGGACAAGCCCGGAGTCAAAGCATTGGAACGGGCGGAAAAATCCGGAATAAAAAATATCTGTGTGAATCGTAAAAATTTTGAAGAGCGGGCGGATTTTGAAAGGAAACTTTCGGAAGAAATCGGTGAAGTCGATTTGATTGTACTTGCCGGATTTATGCGAATTTTAAGCCCGGATTTTGTGCGGAAATATCCCGGAAAGATTATGAATATTCACCCGTCACTTTTGCCGGCTTTTCCGGGCGCGCATGCTCACCGGGACACGCTTGCTTACGGCGCAAAAATTTCCGGTTGTACCGTTCATTTTGTCGATGAAGGCACGGATACCGGCCCGATAATTTTGCAGGCTGCGGTTGAAGTCAAAGACGACGACACGGAAGAAACTTTATCGGCGAGAATTTTGGAACGGGAGCATGTGATTTATCCGCAGGCAATACAACTTTTTGCGGAAGGACGTTTAAAAGTCGAAGGACGAAAAGTCACGATACTTTCAAAATAAATTTTACGGAGGGTTTTAATTTGTTCGGAAAAATTTTTGCGGCGATAACGGCGGCGATTTTTTTCACATCAATCATTCCGGCAAATACTTTTGCGGCGGAAGAAAAAGTTACCGAAAAGAAGGTCACCAAAAAAAAGACGACCCAAAAATCGACTTGGCAGCCGGAAATTCGCGTGGGAATTTTGAGCGGAGTAACTTCCGTCAGCTTGCAACTTTCCGCACCGGGAATAATGGTTGACCCGGAAACTCAAAAGACGATCCAAAAAATTCCGGCGGGAAAAAATTTTGCGGTTGACTTTGCCGCGCTGAAAACTTCATCAGTCGAAATTCGCGGAGAAAAAATCCCTCTCAAGGATTTGCAAACGACAATTAACGGGCAAAAATATTTCGGCGGCGTTCGCGTCGATAAAAAATTGGGATCGTTGACGGTCATAAATCTTGCGCCGGTCGAGGAATATTTGCGCGGAGTCGTCCCGGAAGAAATGTCGCCTTCATTTCATGCGGAGGCTTTGAAGGCACAGGCGGTGGCGGCAAGAACTTTCACTTTAAAAAATCGCAACCGTCACAAAACGGAAGGTTACGATCTTTGCAAAACCACCCACTGCCAAACTTACGAAGGAGTTGTTTCATCGCCGGAATCGGATAAGGCAATTTCCGAAACGCGCGGGGAAGTAATTTTTTCCGGCGGGAAAATTGCCGATACCAATTTTCACACGGACAGCGGCGGCATGACCGAAAATGTCGAAGATGTTTGGGGGACAAAATTTTCACATTTGCGAGCCGTCAAAGAACTCAATACAAAAACCAATCCCTGGACGGTGAAAGTTTCCGCAAAAGATTTCGCGGCAAAAACAGGTGTCGGTGAAATTAAATCCGTCAAATTGAGTTCCCTGACAATAGGGAAATCTGCGGCGGACAGGACTCAATCCGGGCGCGTAAAATTTGCGCAGATTATGGGGAAAAAATCGACCGTCAAAATTTCCGGTACGGATTTGAGATTTAAGTTTGGCTTGCCGAGTACCCTGTTTGACATGAAATTTTCCGGAAACGAAATTATTTTTGAAGGATTCGGAGCCGGTCACGGTGTCGGTATGTCACAGTGGGGCGCCCGGGATTTTGCGAAAGACGGGAAAAGTTACCGGGAAATTTTGGCGCATTATTACACCGGAACCGAATTGAAAAAGTTGTACTGAATTTTGGAGTGGTAACCGATTTTTCTGTAAAGGGTGTGGAGACCGATATAAATTCGGTTAAAAAATATGAAATTTGTATCATGGAATGTAAACGGGCTTCGTGCCTGCCTGAAAAAAGATTTTATGTTGAGTTTCAAAAGTTTGAATGCGGACATTTTTGCAGTTCAGGAAACAAAAATGCAGGAAGGTCAGGCAATTTTGGAGCTTGAAGGTTACAGGCAATTTTGGAACAGTGCCGAAAAAAAAGGTTATTCGGGGACTGCGATTTTTTCGCGAATCGAGCCGCATGCCGTCGATTACGGAATCAACATCGAAAAGCACGATCATGAAGGGCGCGTCATTACCCTGACTTTTGAAAATTTTTATTTTGTCAATGTTTACGTTCCCAATTCCAGAAATTTGGAACGGCTTGATTATCGAATGGAATGGGAGGACGATTTTCGCGATTATTTGAAAAAACTTGACGAAAAAAAGCCGGTCGTTTTGTGCGGAGATTTAAACGTCGCGCATCAAAACATTGATTTAAAAAATCCGTCGTCCAATCATCACAATTCCGGCTTTACCGACGAAGAGCGGGGAAAATTTGAAGAACTTTTGAACGCCGGATTTACCGATACCTTTCGCCGGCTTTATCCGGACAAGACCGGAGTTTATACTTGGTGGTCTTATTTGCGAAAGGCAAGGGAAAATAACGCCGGATGGCGGATTGATTATTTTTTGGTGTCCGATCGTATTGCCGAAAAAATTTCCGTTGCAAGCGTCGAAAGTGAAATTTACGGCAGCGACCATTGTCCGGTGACTTTGGAAACGGATTTGTAAATCGGAGTACCAAAATGAAAAAGTTTAAATTTCAGCTTGAAACTTTATTGAAAGTTACGCGGCGAAAAAAAGACGATGCCGAATTAAAATTCGCGGAAGTTTCGCGCAGACTTGAAGATTGTCGCGCACAACTTCAGGTCTTTTTGCGTGAATTGCAGGAAGGTCAAGCGGAATATGCCGAAATGACCGGCGAAGGCAAAACGGTCACCGTCGGCGTAATAACGACGTACAACGATTTTTTCAACTGGAAAAGGGCGCAAATTGAACAACAGCAACAGTTAATTTTAAAGACCATGCAGGAAAAACAGCAAAAGCTGAAAATCTTAATGGAGCTCATGACATATTTGAAAAGTATAGAACAACTTAAAGAAAAGCGATTTCGCGAATATAATGAAGAATTGCTTTTTGAAGAACAAAAAATGCTTGACGAAATAGGCTTGCAACTTCACATGAGACGTTAATTTTTGAACAAAATCATTTGGTTTGAGGAAACGAAATTTTTATGTTTGAATTTGAATTTATGAGAAATGCGCTTGCCGCGGTGCTTCTGGTTACTCCGCTTTTCGGAATTTTGTCAACGATGGTTGTTTCAAATCGTATGGCATTTTTTTCCGATTCGCTCGGTCACGGGGCATTTACCGGAATAGCAATCGGTGCATTGATCGGAATAGGCTCGGAAATTTTCGGATTGCTTGGATTTTCGATTGCCTTTGCGCTTTTGATAACTTACATAAAAAATAAATCCCGTTCGGGAGCGGATACGGTTATCGGAGTTTTCGGATCTACGGCGATAGCATTGGGCTTGCTTTTGATGTCGTCCGGCGGGCAATTCAACAAATTTTCCCGTTTTTTGATAGGGGATCTCTTGAGTGTGACGCGGGAAGATTTGATTGCATTGTCCGCAATTTTCATGGCGGTTTTTATAATTTGGGCGTTGCTTTTCAACAAACTTTTGATTTTGTCGGTCAATCGGACTTTGGCGGGAAGTCGCGGAATAAAAACTCAATTTACCGAATCGGTATTTGCGGTTTTGCTTGCGGTTGTTGTGGCGCTCAGCATAAACAAAGTGGGAATTTTGATAATCAACGCATTTTTGGTATTGCCCGCCGCCGCCGCCCGAAATGTCACAAATTCCGTCAAATCCTATCATCTGTTGAGTGTTTTGATTGCGCTTGTTTCAGGCATTGTCGGGCTCGTCACGGCTTATGAAATTGATGCCGCCGCAGGTTCCGCAATAGTTGTTTGCAATTCCGCAATTTATTTTTTGACGTTGGTTTTGAAACCGCATTTTGTAAAGTGAAAGAATAGTTTGGTTGGAACATGGTACAAACAACTTGAAAAATTTTCTCAAAAAATGTAAACTGTGCCGGAAAAATTCTTTAAAGAGAGGGATTGAATATGCCGCTTATCGATAATGAAGACAAAAATCTTGTGGAAAAGAAAATTTCAAGCGAAAAAGTTTTTGACGGCGTGCTTTTGCACGTTCGCAAAGATGAAGTCGAATTGCCGAACGGACACACGTCAACGCGCGAATGGATCGAACATCCCGGAGCGTCGGCCGTCGTCCCGATTCTTCCCGACAATCAAATAATTTTGGTGCGTCAATATCGCTATCCGGTCGGAA
>CAJOPK010000100.1 GCA_905236255.1 uncultured Selenomonadaceae bacterium
AGAAATTCGGGAAGGAGTAAAAAATGTTACCTGCAACAGATGAATTGTTTTCAAACAATGAAAATAAAAAATTTGAAGGGCTTGTTCCCGGATTTAAAATCAAACGCCGACTTCCGGATATTGACGAACTTTTCCCGCCAAAAGAACAGCCGGAAGAAAAAAGCACTTTTGACACAATCAAGGACGTTGCAAAGGCAGTGCCGATTGAAACATTGAGAACGTTTTTGGCGACAATCGGCGGGGAGCAAAAAGTAGCCGGGACGGAACTTAATGCACTTGCCGACAATGCGGGACGTATGCAGGGTCCGGGATATTTGCCGGACGCAAATTCTTTGCAATACAGAGGAACGGGGTCACTCGGAGCGGTAAACGATATATCAAGCCAACGCAAGGGAGCAGGTGAACTTTTAAAAGGTATCGGCTCGAAATTGGAAGAGTGGGCGGGAGAACTTCCGCGATTCGGAAACCCGAAACAATTTGAAAAAAGCGGAACATTGGAACGCCTTACAAATCCGGCATATTACACAGATCCGGGCGGCGCGGCTACCGACCTCGGTATAAACTTGGGGTCAATCGCGGCATTTTTGGCACCGACGGCGCCTGCGGGAAAAATAAAAGCCGGTGCAAAGGCTGTGGAGAAACTTGCGGAAATTTTCGGACGGAGAGGATTGCCGAAACTCGAAAAACTTTTCGGAACGAAGGCAGCAAGTTCATTCGGGCAGGGCGTTCAAACGGCGGCACTTATGACACCGCAAATGGCGGCGGCAAATGCAGGTTTGATTTATGACGAACTCGAACGGCAGGGAAAATCCGATACCGAAAAAGCACGGATATTTAATTCGCTTATGGCGGAAGAAATGCCCGTCGATTTCGCCCAAAACGTATTTTTAAGCAACCTTTTGGGCGGCAATTTTAACAAAATCGGCGGCAGGGAAGCGTCAAAACTTACCAAATTTTTAAGAAACGCAACACCTGCGGCGACCGAAACGGCGGCAGGATATTATCAAAACGCATTTCAGAAAAGACTTGCAAACAAATACAGCGGTCAAGAATACGGCAGTTGGGACAATCCCACGCCCGATGAAGAGGCGGCGGGAGCAATGTCAATCTTGCCCTCCCTGCTTTTCGGCGGTATCGGAGCGGCAAGAGGTTATCGGGCAGACACTTCGACAGCCGCAGAAGAATCCGCAAAGGAAACGCGGAATGATCCGAACTTCACGCAAAGACAAAACGAAATGCGGGGACTTGCCGATTATGCGTCAAGACGGGCAAAAGAAAAATACGGTTATGATGTACCTGCCGAATTTATTTATAAACAGTGGGCGCACGAAGCCGGAGCGAATTTTGATTCACCTTTGGCAAGACATAACAACAATTTCGGCGGCTTGACACAGACAACCCCCAACGGTGCGGAAAACAAACAGCGCGACGGGAACAATTATTATCGCGTTTTTAAAGACGACAGGGAATATGCCGACGCTTTTATTGATGATTTTATTCGCCGTTATCCGGAAATTAACGGAGTAAAATCAGAAAGAGAATATGCGTCAGTCTTAAAAAAATACGGATATTTCGGTGACAGTTTGAAAAATTACGTTGCCGGAATGGAAGGCGTAAAAGTACCGGGCGGCGGTCAAAGTCAAAAAGGTTTCTCGCTCGGTGTTGAAAATTATCAAATGCCCACGCAAGGCGAAAATATCACGGCGCAGGTATCACAATTAAAACCCGGCTGGAATGATGTTATCGGGCAAATCGGCGGCGTTTTGAAAGACAAATTCGGCATTAACGCGACAATTTCTTCTGCGGCAAGAACGGCGGAACATAATGCGGAGGTCGGCGGCGTTCCCACTTCACATCACATAATAAGGGAAGACGGCGGCGACGCACTCGATATAGTTTTCGACAGGGACACAACCGCAGAAGAACAACAACGAATTGCCGATTATTTCAGAAGTACCGGACTTTTTAAGGAAGTTTTGTATCACAACGTCGGGAGCGGCGCACATTTGCATTTGGGCGGTTTGCAAGGAAAGAGGGAATTAGGGGATCAGGGAAATAGGGAAATAGAGAATCAGGTTGAAAGGGAAATAGGGGAAGAGGGAAAAAGGGAAAAAGAGAACCGGGAAATTGTTGACGATTACAACACAATGATTGAAGAATTTGCCACCGAAAAAATGTACAATTCGGAAGGTGACGAGGTTGCAGAAAGTGAATTTTTCAGCGGAATGTTCGG
>CAJOPK010000101.1 GCA_905236255.1 uncultured Selenomonadaceae bacterium
AATTTCTTACAATTTGTGCGGATTTGTTTCGGTCAACTGCTTGTAAATGAACTCGGCAAGACCGATACCGCCGCCTTCAGCCATTTTCTTCGTCAATTCTTCGTTGTGCATATCCCGGTAAATTTCCATGGCGTTATCTTTTTCGTCGCCGAAGAAAGTATCTTTCGGAACGGTTTTCCACATTTCGCCGTAAAGCATTTTGAGCATTATCGCCTCAAGCTGAACGCTTGCCTCTTTAATGTCTTGATTTCTCTTTGCGACTTCTTCCGGAGTCATAATCGCAGATTTTTTTACGCCTGAAATTTTTCTTGTCGCCGCATCGAGTTGAGCCTGAAATTCGGCTTGCTTTCCGATTTCTTGAGCACCTGTCGGAGCGGTATTTGTCGAGTTCATTCGCGGCATTAAAGCATTTCCATCAACCTGAATCATTTCAAAAAACCTCCCGGTCAAATAATTTCCAAAACTGCGTGAATTGCCCCCGCCGCCTTCATCGCCTGCAAAATGGAAATACAATCGCGTGGAGTCGCTCCGACGGCATTCAAAGCACCGATAATGTCATTTATATTTGAGCTTGCCGGCATTACGATAGAATTGGAAGAACCTTCATTGACTTCGGTTTCCGTGTTCGTCGTCATCATCGGAGTACCCAAAGTAAACGGACCGGGCTGAGAAATTGCCTCAGTCTGTTTAATACGAATTGACAAGCCGCCTTGAGTGATTGCACATTCGTCAACGGTGACATTCCCGCCCATTACAATGGTTCCGGTTCTTTCGTTCACGACAATTTTTGCGACATTGTCCGGCATGACGGGTAAAGATTCAATGGACGCAATGAAACCGACAAGGTTAGCCCGGAAGTAAGCCGGGATATTTATATCTATTCTGCCGGGATTGGCGGCACGGGCAATTCCGCCGTAAGCGGCATTTATCGCATCGGTAACACCCGCCGCCGTCGTAAAATCGGGTTGGGACAGACTCAAAGAAATTTGTCCGTTCTTGCCGAGATCGTCCTCAAGCGTCCGTTCGACAATGGCTCCGTTCGGAGTCGTGCCGACGGTAGGAAAATTTTTCTGTGCTTTGTTGCCGGAGCCGCCGCCGTTTCCCGCGACAAAGCCGCCGGTTGAAACAGGCCCCTGTGCGACGGCATAAACTTCACCGTTTGCACCGCGAAGAGGAGTTTGCAGGAGAGTACCGCCCTGAATACTTTCCGCATCGCCCATAGAACTTACCGTATCATCTATTGTATCGCCTTCACGGACGAAGGGCGGCAAAGTTGCGGTGACGATTACGGCGGCAACGTTATCGGAATCCAAATCGGCAACGTTTACGGTTATTCCGAAACTTCTCAAAAGTGAAACGGTCGATTGTATCATTTGCACGGTGTCGTCGGAGTCGCCGGTTCCGGGAAGTCCGACAACCAAGCCGTAGCCCATGAGTTGGTTACTCCGCCCCCCCTGAACTTTTGCAATATCTTTAATCCGCGTTACCGAAGATTCCGCAAACCCGGTAGCGGAAATTCCGACAACGCACAACATAACGGTTAAGCCGATTAAAAATTTTTTCATAAATCTGTCCTCTTAATCTTTACTTTCGGAAAACGGTTTAACGATCACTTAAATCCCGATAAGCCGCATTGAACATATCATCAAAACCATGCATCGGATCGTCTGTCATCACTTGCGTATATTTTATTCTGTATTCGTTCGGCCAACTCTCCCAAGTTTCCGCATCCGGTCCGAAATACCAAACTCCGTTCCGATATATAAAAGTATGCCACACATATTCGTCGCATTGATTACCTCTAAAGGTACCTGTTTCGTGGAATTGAGCTTTTATGCCGTAATCCGTTTGCCGGGCAGAACCTCTTACAAGATAATGCTCCGTAAATTCGACTCGGGTTCTTGTCGTATGTGCAAGAATTTCTCGCGGTTGAGATTGTCTTTGGCGTTCAAGTTCGGCTTGACGTTGAGCTTCAGCCGCACGACGTGCCTCTTCTTCCCGACGTTGCTGCTCCGCTGCCAATTCCTGCCGGTAGTTTTTCGTTACCGAAACAATATTTTTCTTGTCGTTTTCATCGACAAGTCGCAAACTCATATAATCGACGACATTTGAGCCGTTCATGGCAAATCTCATGACGGCAGTACGACCGTTTGACGATTCGTAAAGATATTCCATTAAAGTCAAGCTGTTATAAGTCGATACCGCACAAGTATCGCCGTAAGCCGCAAAAACTTCGTCAATCGTCGAACCTTTGCGAATATTTCCGCCCGCTTCAATATTTCCGCCGTGTGCAATAATTGTCGTTACAACGTCATCGTTGAAAGTGAATTTAATATCCGGATATTCAAAATCCATGCGTCCGTCCGATCCCAAAGTTTCCTTTTTATTGTCGCCGTAAACATTTTTTACTTCTTCAACGGTATTTCCGAGTTTTATGTTGCCCAGCGACAAATTGAAATCACGTACAAGAACATGATCTTTGAAGGTCTTAACTTTTGCGGAAAGGTCTTTGCAAATATCCTCGCCAACCAATGCCAGATCAATATTTTTTACCCTGTCGCCGTAAATGTGAAAGGTAAAGACTGCGAAATTGTTTCCGCCTTTCGATTTAAAAGGATACAGGAAAAGGTCGTTGCCTTCATCGTCGCCGCTTTCCATAAAAACGCAATCACGCCCGTAAGCGGCAAAAATTTCGTCAATCGAAGATCCGGAATGAATACCCTTTTCTGTCTTAATTTCCGAGCTGTCCGCGTGTCCGATAATTCCGAAAATCAAATCGTTGTTGCCGACCATGACAGACATATTGTCATACATATAATAAGGATATTTTGAACCCGGAAAATTTTCGATACTTTTTTCCTTACCCTTGATTTTTTGGAGTTTGTCGAGATTCATGCAGAGTTTTAAATCTCCGAGCGACAATTCAAATTCGTCTTCGGCAGAGTTTTTTTCTTCAACCGCCGCCGCTCCGGTCGAATCTTTTTCATCGTTTCCGAAACAGCCGGTAAAAACAAAAATCGTTATCAGAATTGCCGCAACACTCGCGACGATTTTTGACTTTTGTCCGATAAAATTTGTGAGTCTGTCCACTTTTAAAAATTCCTCCCCGCATTTAAATCAGAACAGGATATTGAAAATTTGAGTCAAAATTCCCTGCCGCTGTTTTGCGTTCAAAGGCCCCTTGCCGTCAAATTTAACGGTCGCGTCGGCAACTTTTGTTGAAGGTACGGTGTTATCCATAGTCACGTCGTCCCGGCGAACTATTCCGCGAAAAGTAATTTTGTGTTCGTCGCGATTCTGCCAAATTGACTGCGTTCCTTCGACGATCATATTGTCATTGGGCATAACTTCAACGACCGTCACGCTTACCCTTCCGCTGAAACGACTGGTGTCCGTCGCACTGCCTTCAGCCGTAAACTCATCACTTCCGCTCGCCGCCGCAGCAGCCAAGAAATGAAAAATTCCGGTACCGGCGTTTAAATTTGTCGAGCCGGATTTTGAATTTGAACGGGATTTTGATGCGGTCTGCGTCGTCGATTCATTTATCACGATCGTCAAAATATCTCCGACGTTCCGGGCTTTTTTATCGGCGAACAGTCCCCAACTGCCGTTATCGACCCACAGAGATTTTGCACCGGCGAAATTCGGAGCCGCCAAAAATGCCGCCGTCAAAATTATTGCAAAAATTTTTTTACACATAATCAGTAAGTCACCTCCGCAGTATTTGCGTCTATTATTCGTGCAGAAACAATTTTCTGCGAAGATTCATTTTTAATTTTTATCATCTGTCCGATTCTTCCGCGACTCAGGGCAAACCCTTTTGCCGAAACCTGCAAGCCGTTGTGCCTTACAATTATTCTTATCGGCTGATTGTATTCCACGACAACGGGAGTTTGAAAATAATTTTTTGTCACGGGAGAACCCGCCGTTATATAGCGGAGCGGGACAAGTCCTTTGATGTCCGCGAAATTTTTTACAAACTCGTTTCTGCCGTCAATCGCAACTTCCGCAAGCCGAAAATCCGCCTCCGAAAATGCAACGTCGATTCTCAAGTCGTGGTTTGCAATTATCACGTTATCGAAAACACGCACGGTCATTGCGATATTTACGTCGCGATAAACTTTGCCGTTTATAAAAATCCTTGCCCTCACCGGAGTAACGCCGACATAATTTATCGACGTGGGCATTGATATCCGCACGTCAATTTGTCCTTCGGGAAGTTTTACACCGGTCAATCTTTGCATGGTGTTGATTTCCCGCCGCCGACTTTCTCCGCGTTCGCTCAAAACTCTTTCGACTTCCGAGATCGCCAAACTCTCCAACTCTTCGCCGGGCAAAATTTGAGCGGAAACTTGAGAGGTCAAACTCAACGCAAAAACTAAAATTGCGGTAAAAAATATCTTTCTCATGACGCGAAAAATTTTATCAACGTTTCAACTGATTTGCAATTTCAAGCATGGAGTCGGAAGTCGTTACCGCCTTTGAATTTGATTCGTAAGCACGCTGGGCAACGATCATATTTACCATTTCTTCGACGACCTGCACGCCGGACATTTCTATTGTCCCCTGCGTCAAAACTCCCGCGCCGTCCGTTCCCGGATTGCTGACAATCGGAGCACCGGATGCCGCCGTTTCAAGGAAGAGATTTTTGCCGTAAGAGTAAAGACCTTCCGGATTTATGAAACGAGCCAAAGTTATCTGCCCGATTTCCGTCTGCTGACCGCCGGCGGGAGTATCGGAAACGCGACCGTCATAACTTATAACCACGCTGTCCATCGTCGCATTTTCGTCAAGCGTAATTCCGGGCGTGAGAAGGAAACCGTCGCTTGTCACAAGGCGACGCTGTGAATCGAGCTTGAAAGAGCCGTCGCGAGTGTAAGCGGTGGTGCCGTCCGGCAACTGAATCTGAAAAAATCCTTCACCCTGAATACCGACATCATTCGGATTATCGGTTGTCTGCAAAGGCCCCTGCGTGAAAATTCTGTGCGTTGCCGAAACGCGAACGCCCAAACCGATCTGCAAACCTTGCGGGTATTGCGTACCGTTGCCGGAAGTACCGCCCGCATCACGCAGAGTTTGATAAACCAAGTCTTGAAATTCCGCACGAACTTTTTTATTGCCGAAAGTATTGACGTTTGCGAGGTTGTGAGCCACAACGTCCATATTTGTCTGCTGTGCCTTCATTCCGGACGCGGCAGACCACAAAGATCTCATCATGATAAATGCACTCTCCTCTATTTCAAATGACTTAACTTCCCTGTCACATAATTTCCCAAATTTTATATCGGTTATTTCAAATCGTCAATAAAGTTTTTTTCGCGTCAAAATTTCATTTCGGCAAAAAAATTTTCCGGACGGCTTTCCGCTTCATTTAAAATACGCCGTAAGGCACAAAAATTTTTTTGGAAATTTTTCACACAATAAGTTATAATACTAAAAAAGTGAGGTGAATCCGATAAATTTGGAAACTGAGAAGTGAAAGAAGGTAATTTTTATGCCCGGAAGAAACAGAGCCGTATTTTTCGATCGCGACGGAACTTTGAATGTCGAAAAAGGTTATTTGTGCGACACGGAAAAATTTGAGTTTATCGAAGGTGCGACGGATGCCGTAAAATTTTTGAATGACCGGAACATCAAGGTTATAGTCATCACGAATCAGAGCGGAGTTGCTCGCGGATTTTTCACCGAATCGGACGTGAATAATTTCCATGATTTTATGCGTAAAGAGTTTGAAAAATTCGACGCTCACATTGACGGATTTTATTATTGTCCTCATCACCCGAAAGCGGAGGTTGAAAAATATCGCGTCGATTGTGATTGCAGGAAACCGAAACCCGGATTGATTTTGAAGGCGTGCAGGGATTTTGACATAGATCCGGAAAAAGCGATAATGATAGGAGATATGCCGCGTGATCCGGAGTCGGGCGAAAATGCCGGGCTGAAAAAGGGAATACTCTTCGACGGCGGCAATTTGTTTGAACTTGTCAAAAATGAAATTGAAAGCGGGATTATATGACGGACTTTATAAAACTCGGCAAGAGAATTTACAATTTGGAAAATCCGCGAGAGGCTCACAGATTCGCGGTATTTGTCGCAAGATGTTGCCTGCACCCGCAAAAAATTTCACGAATGGAAGAATTTTTTTCCGGCTCCGAAATTTTGAAGGAAATTGCGGCGGGCTATCCCTTTGTCTTTGAACAAGTAACCCGTGCATTTTTCTATTACAAATCATCTTTTGAGGAAAGGGAAAGACTTGTAAAATTTCACATGGAATTTCTCGCCGAAAATATGAACGGAGATTTTGTAAAAATGCTTTACGGCGACAAGCCGATTGAAATTTGGCGTATGCCGCTCGATGAAACTTTGGGAGATATGCGGCTGTTGATCTGTGCGGAACCCGGTCAGCGAAAGGAAGGACTTGCCTCCATAATGCTCCGGCTTACAAACGATGCACCGGTCTATCAAATAATGTTCTGGATCGCTCCGGACGATTTGATAAAAGTCGGAAATTCGACGGGGGAGCCGGCAATGTGGATCGGGGCGATGCAGGGACCGAATGTGGACGACGCAAAAGAATTTGTAAAAGTCATAACAAAAAAATGCCACGCTTACCGGACAAAAAATTTGATTCTGTACGCCGCCCGGGCATTGGCAAGGTCACTCGGCTTGAAAAAAATTTTTGCCGTGACCAATGAAGGCTATTACGCCAATAATCATATTCGCAGCGATCGGAAATTGAAAACTTCCTTCAGCGATTTTTGGGAGGAGTGCGGCGGAATCCCCACAGACGACAAGAGATTTTTTATCCTGCCTCCGGTCGAAAAGAGAAAATCGGACGAAGAAATTCCGGTCAGAAAACGTGCGGTTTATCGCAAAAGGTTTGCACTTTTGGACGAATTGGACGCGACGGTTGCGGAAAGTTTGAAAGGATACGGGGTAAAAGGTTCGGAGTAAAAATTATGAGAATCGCAATTTTTGAAAACATAATGACGCCGGGCGGTCACGAAGTCGAATTTGACAGAATACTTGTCGAAGAGTTTCAAGCCGGCGGTCATGAAGTATTTTTCCATGTGCCGGAAAATTTTAAATTTCAATTCGATTACGGCGTACCGGCAAAAAAAATTCCCGGCGAGGCGGTGACTTACACTCATTCGCGGGGAATAAAAAAAATTGTGGCGGCGGCGAAGAGGGAAATTAACCGGCAACGCTGGTATCACAGTCTTTACGGCGAAAGAAAAAATTTTGACGCACTCATAATACCGACTTCAACTTACAGATATTTGCGGGCATTGAATCACAGCGTTTTGAGAAAAATTGATGTGCCGGTTATTTTTATTCTGCACGGCATAAACCCGGACGAGGCTCCGAAATTTTTGAAAGAGTGCGAAAAACTTTTGCCTTACAAAAATATCAAGCCGACGGTTTTAACCTTTGCCGACGATATTTTCGGACAAAAACCGGCGAATGTTTACACGATTTACCCGCCGACTTATACCGGGCGGGATCTGAAACCCGGCGACGAAATTTCAAACAACGAAATTTTGACGGTCGGATTTTTCGGTCAATATCGCCGGGAGAAAAAACTTCAAGACCTCTTGGACGTTTTTATAAACGGGAAATACAATCGCAAAGTCCGGCTGATCGTTCAAGGCTCCACAATGCACGAAGAGGACGCGGAAGAATTTGAAAGCATTATAGAGAAGTACAAAAATTTTGAAGGCTTGCAATTCATTCATCGCGGGCTTATCGGCAGGGATTGGCAAAAGGCAATCGCCGGAATCGATGCCCTTCTCATGCCCTATTCTTCGCCGAGATATAAATATCATTGGGGCGGTATGCTTTTCACGGCAATAGGTTTCGGGAAACCCGTTATCGCAAGCAACGACATGAACCCGGAAGTTTTTAAGATGTTCAAAATCGGCGAAACTTTTGAGAGCGGCGACCTTGACGGGCTGGCGAAAGTTTTGGAGAAGTTTATAAACAATTTTGACGAAAACGCCGAAACTTACGCCGAAAATTTGAAGGCGGCGGGAGAAACTTTTTCGCCGAAAAATTTTGTAAAGAGATTGGAAAAAATTTTGCGGAGTTGAAACAATTTGAATAAACCGGGATATATTTACCTTCAACCTAAATATGTAAGCAAATTTAAATGCGACGGGAAAATTTGCGGGGCGAATTGTTGCAGTCGCGGCTGGCAAATTTCCATTGACCGGCGGACTTACAAAAAATATTCCGAAATTGAAAGTCCCGCAAATGAATTGACTTCAAAAATCGAATACCGGGACGATAACGCCGGTTATTTTATGAAACTTGAAGAAAGCGGACGTTGTCCCTTTTTGACGGAGGAAAACCTCTGCAGTATTCAGCTTGAACGCGGCGAAGAATTTTTGTCCGATACCTGCCTGAATCACCCGCGACAGCTTTATAATTTCGGCGAAGTCATAGAAAGAACTTTGAGCATAACCTGCACACTTGCCGCCGATTTGATTTTAAATTCCCCGAAAATCGAATTTGAAAAATTGCCGGTGAAGTTGCCGGCTTGGGCGAAAGGAAATTTGACGGTCGGGGGAAATTTCGTGCCGCCGGAACTTGTAAATTATATAATCCCTTTGCAACTTACCGCCGTTTCGATTTTGCAGGAAAGGCGGTTGCCTTTGGACGGACGACTGACTGTCTTGGGATATTATCTGTATCAGGCGGAAGAGACGATTTCTCGCGGTGATTTAAATTTACTGGACACGCTCAATAAAATTTACACGTCGGAAGAATTTTTTCAAAAGCAGGTTCCCATGCTCGTGACAAGCATAAATTTTCAGCCGCTCGAATTTGCGGAATTGATTTTCGGAGTTTTCGGCAAAATCTACCGCGACAATCCGGACGACACTTCAGAGGTCAACAAAGTTTATATCGAAAAACTTTGCCGGGCGTTCGGCGTGAATTTTGAAACGGACGAATTTAATTTTCAAGAGCTTGCGGAAAATTATTTTGACTTGGGAAAAATCCGGGAAGTTTTTGTAAAAGATTATGCGGAACTCTTTGAAAATTATCTGGTCAACGATTTTTTCGGCGGCGTGTATCCTTTCAAACTCGATGCGACGATTCAGCAAAATTTCGCGGTCTTTGTCGTTTCCTTCAAAATTTTGGAACTTATCGCCCTCTCCATGACGGCGTTCGACAATTCGGACGGAAAAAAACTTCGTGCGGAAATTGTCGAAATGATAAGCGACGTTTCCATTGATTTAAATCACAACGCCGCCTATTTGAACGATATTTTTGCGGCGGTTAAAGACAAAGCCGACATAACTGTTTTTATGCGTGCCCTTCTGCAGACGATTTAAAAAACATCAGCCTTTGAAAAGCTGTACCCAATAATGTTTATATTCCCCGTTCGGAGCGTTGAAATATCCCACGCCCAAAAAGCGGAAACGCTTGTTTAAAATATTTTCGCGGTGACCTTCGGAATTCATCCAAGATTCAACGACGGAGGCGGGAGAACTTTGCCCGGCGGCTATGTTTTCGCCGATAATGCTGTAAGAACTTTTAATTGCGGTGAAACAGGAAGAGCCGTCCGGGCGGGTGTGAGAAAATTTTTCGGGCAATTCTTCCGCCCGTACATTTGCCGAACGCATCAAATCTTGAGAAATTCGCAAGGGCTGTGCTCCGACTTTCGCCCGTTCCGAATTGACCAACGCCAAAACTTCCCGTGCAAAATTCGGAGAAATATTTGATTCACCTTGCCAACGTGACGGAAAATTAGCGGACGCCGGCGAGAGGGAAAACAAAATTAAAATCTGAACAAAAAATATCGTTAAGAATTTTTTCATGCGTTCACCTTTTTCACCTGTTGCCGTACATCTTCGCGTAATAATCCTTGTATTCGCCGCTTATGATTTTTTCCCACCAAGATTTATTGTCGAGATACCAGGCGACGGTTTTTTTGATTCCGTCGTCAAATTTTGTTTTCGGGGTCCAGCCGAGTTCGTTTTTGATTTTCGTCGGGTCGATGGCGTAACGCAGGTCATGACCTTTTCTGTCCGTGACAAACTCTATCAAATCCTCACTCTTGCCCAAAATTTTCAAAATCGTCTTTACGACTTCCAAATTTGTCCGTTCGTTATGCCCGCCGATATTGTAAATTTCTCCGACCTTGCCCTTCCTCAAAATCAAATCTATCGCCGCACAATGATCTTCGACGTAAAGCCAATCGCGAACATTTGCACCGGCTCCGTAAACCGGCAATTTTTTATCGTTCAAAGCGTTTATTATCATCAGAGGGATAAGTTTTTCCGGGAAGTGGTAAGGGCCGTAATTATTCGAGCAGCGGGAAATTGTCGCCGGAAATTGATAAGTTCTGATATAAGCCGAGACAAGCAAATCTGCGGACGCTTTACTTGCCGAGTAAGGGCTTGACGTGTGAATCGGCGTTTCTTCCGTGAAAAACAAGTCCGGTCTGTCGAGCGGCAAATCTCCGTAAACTTCGTCGGTGGAAACCTGATGATAGCGTTCCGCTCCGAATTTTCTTGCCGCATCCATCAAAATGCCGGTGCCGATAATGTTTGTTTTTAAAAATAATTCCGGCTCCTCAATCGAACGATCGACATGACTTTCCGCCGCAAAATTTACGACGACCGCCGGGCGATATTCTTCAAAAATTTTATAAACTTCTTCGCGGTTTGAAATGTCTGCACGAACAAATTTAAAATTCGGCAGAGGCTCTGCCGCCGCCAAAGTCTCCAAATTTCCGGCGTAAGTGAGTTTATCCAAACAAATTACTCTGTCGGCGGGACGATTTTTCAGAAGATAATAAATAAAATTTGCACCGATAAAACCTGCACCGCCCGTTACCAAAACTGTCATAATCTTTATCTCCCTTCAAAAATTTTTTTCTCAAAGTAAACTTTCGTCAAAATCATTGTAATATCTGCATTTTGACTTGTCAACGAAAACGCATCCCGCCACTTATGGAACCGGGGGATTTCTCGTGCAATTCGGTTAAAGCCGACCGGGTGTAAGCTTCCTCGATTCCCCGACTTCAGTCGAAAGGAACCGGATTCATTAAAAGTTTCGGGTTGTTGTCCGTTATCCAACCGAGCGACCATTCATTCTCCACAAGCAAAACCGGATTTTCCTTTCTGTCATAAACAAACATTCCGCGATCCGCTCCGCGAAGTGATGCCGGAGTAACTTTTTTGTCGTCCTCAAATCTCAACCAGCGGGCAACTTCAAATCCCAACATTGTCATAATTATGTCAACGCCGTATTCCGATTTCAAACGATATTGCAAGACTTCAAATTGCAAAGTCCCGACCGTACCCACGATATAAGATTCCGTCCCCGCACCGACTTGATTGAAAAGCTGAATTGCCCCCTCCTGCGTCAACTGTTCGATTCCCTTTGAAAATTGCTTGCGTTTCATCGTGTCTTTCGGCTGAACGCGGGCGAATTTTTCCGGCGGGAAAATCGGAAAATCTTCAAATTTAAACTTATGAGCCGGATCCGTCAAAGTGTCGCCTATTCCGAAAATTCCCGGATCAAAAAGTCCCACAATGTCACCGGGAAACGCCTCATCTATAATTTGTCTGTCCTGTGCAAGAAATTGTTGAGGTTGAGAAAGTTTTATAAGTTTGTCGCTTGCCGCATGCCAAACGCTCATATTTCTCTCAAACTTTCCGGAACAAATTCTTATAAAAGCAAGTCTGTCCCTGTGAGCCGGATTCATATTCGCCTGGATTTTAAAGACGAAGGCGGAAAATTTTTCGTCGTTCGGCTCGATAATTCCGTCCGAAGAAATATGAGGAGCCGGCGGAGGTGCAAGCCGCAAGTATTCTTCCAAAAAATTTTGAACGCCGAAATTTGTCATGGCGGAGCCGAAAAATGTCGGTGTCAATTCGCCGGCATCGACCTTCGCCTTGTCAAAATCTTCTCCCGCCTCGTCCAAAAGCATCAGGTCTTCTTGAAGTGCGTCGAAATTTTCTTGACCGATTCTTTTCAATACTTCCGGATCGTCCGGCTCAAAAATTTCAGAAATTCTTTCACTCTGTCCGTGCGTCGTGTCTTCCGCAAAAAGTTCGATTTTATTTTTTCGCCGGTCGAAAACTCCCAGATATTTCCCGTCCGTCCCGACAGGCCAATTCATGGGATAAGATTGTATTCCGAGAACGTCTTCAAGTTCGTCGGTCAAATCCAGAGGAGCCTTGCCGTAACGATCCAACTTATTGATAAAAGTGAAAATCGGAATCCGGCGTTCGCGGCATACTTTGAAAAGTTTTTTCGTCTGAGCCTCAACGCCCTTTGCCGCATCGATAATCATAACCGCACTGTCAACCGCCATCAAAGTCCGGTAAGTGTCCTCCGAAAAATCTTGGTGACCGGGCGTGTCCAAAATATTTATCCGGCAGCCGGCGTAATCGAATTGAAGGACAGAGCTTGTAACCGAGATCCCGCGTTGCTTTTCAATTTCCATCCAATCGGAAACGGCGTGTCTTTGAGTTTTTCGCGACTTTATGGAGCCGGCAAGGTGAATCGCACCGCCGTACAAAAGCAATTTTTCCGTCAAAGTGGT
>CAJOPK010000102.1 GCA_905236255.1 uncultured Selenomonadaceae bacterium
CGTCAACATCAATGCCGCAATTCCGATTAAAAATGCCATGCAAATATAATTTGCAATCGGAAAGCCTATCGATTTAAATTTTGTATTGATGCCGAGTTCCTCAATTTTTTTGCGGAATTTTAAATGTGTTGCGACAATCATAAACCAACTTATTCCGATCGCGCAGGTTGTAAGCGACAAAAGCAACATAAAAATTTTTCCCGGAAAGAGAAAATTCAAAATGACCGTCAGAAAAGTTATTCCGGATGAAAGCAAAATTCCGTTGACCGGAACTTTTCTTTCGGACAATTTGCCCAAAAATGCCGGAGCTTCCTTACTTTGAGCCAATCCGTAAAGCATACGGGAATTGCTGTAAATCGCAGAATTGTAAACGCTTATTGCGGCAATGAGTACGACAAAATTCAAAATGTTTGCCGCCGCCGATATACCCACATTTTCAAAAATCTGAACGAAAGGACTTGCCTGAGTCCCGACTTCTTTCCATGACCAAAGCGACATCAAAATTGTCATCGTCCCGACGTAAAAAATCAAAATTCTGTAAATGACCTGATTTATTGCGCGGGGAATTGTCTTGTCCGGATTTTCGGCCTCTCCCGCCGTTATTCCGATAAGTTCGATTCCGCCGAAACTGAACATTACCGGGACAATCGCCGTCAACATTCCCCAAATTCCGTGCGGGAAAAATCCGTCGTTAATCCACAAATTTGAAAAATTTTCCGGGAACGGGCGCGAGTCCGAAAGCAAAATGTACAAGCCGAAAATTATCATGCTGCAAATTGCCGTGACTTTTATCATTGACATAAAAAATTCGACTTCGCCGTAAATTTTGACCGTGACCAAATTTATTGCGGTTATTATGACCAAACATATAAAAGGCCCGACCCATTGCGGCAAGTCCGGGAACCAGTAAGCAAGATAGATTCCGACTGCGGTAAGTTCCGCCATACTGACGATTATGTAAGTCAGCCAATAATTCCAGCCGGACAAAAATCCGGGAAAATCTCCCCAGTATTTTGTCGCAAAATAACTGAATGACCCGGAAACCGGTTCTTCAACCGACATCTCTCCGAGCATTCTCATTATCAAAAATATTATTATTCCGCCGATAAAATAACTCAAAATTACCGCAGGTCCCGCCATTGCTATCGTTGAAGTAGATCCGTAAAAAAGTCCGGTACCTATTGCGCCGCCCAGCGCGATCATTTGCAAATGTCTGTTTTTTAAACCGCGATTCATTTTTTCCGTTTGTGATTCCATTTTTTCTCCTTCCTCAAAAAACATCAAAAAACCTCCCGACCGGATTTTCACAAGATCGGGAGGTTTTATTTGTTCTTAATACGATCTGTTAAATGCCGTTCCGCGTGTACCGAAAGAAGAATTTGTTATGTCGTAAGCCCTGACCGCGCTGTTTTGTCTGCGTGACTTATTCAACCATGCACGCGCTTTGTAACCGATTTGCATATCAAGCGGTTTAATTTGCTCAATCAAATTCCGACATTCTTCCGATTCGCGATAATTGTTTTCCGGCAAAGCCTTCATTTTATCTATGAGTTGCCCGCGCTGATCCACCAACTCCAGAAACATATCAATATCTTTGTTGTCGATAAATTTCAGAAGTTCTTTCGTCAACGCAAAATACTTGCTCCACAAATTCCGGGCTTCCTCCAAAACTTTCTCGGAATCAAATTCCTTCACATCAGTTTTTTCGTCAGGCATAACCTCGACCGCCTTTTCCCAAACCTTTTTCTTCGCGTGCCTTCTTCATTGCACCGACCCAAGCATCACGCAATTCTTTGACAATATCCCGCGCCTCGTCGATTTTGGAAACGTCACTCTTCAGATTTCCCTCAACCAATTTGTCGTAAACGTAATTGTACAGAGGAAGCAACTGATGAGAAATTTCATAATCCATATTCAAAGTCAAACGAAATTCGGAAATAATTCTTTGAGCCTTTTGCAAAAACGTATTCGCATCTTCAAATTTTTTGTCCTCGACCGCCTGCTTGCCCTCGTCAATGAACTTCAGACAGCCGTTGTAAAGCATAAGCGTCAACTGTTCGGGAGGTGCATTGAGCACCTGATTGCGCTTGTATGCTTCCGCCGCATTCACCATACAATTTCATCCTCCGCACTTTGCAGATTTATTTCGGTGCAGGGAAAGGGGAAGAAGACAATAGAATTACCTGTTTCCCTAATTCCCTAATTCCCTAATTCCCTAATCATTGTCCGCCGGTAATGTAGTTGAGCTGGACACCCAAACTCGAAAGCGCAACTTCCATGGCATCATATTTCTTGTAAAGTTTGTCCTCAAAAGATTTCATCATGCTCTTGAAGTTACTCATCTTTGTTTGAAGTTCACGCATGAGGGTACTCAAATCGCTGTCGTCGTTAATTTCGCTTGAAGTACCGGCTCTGTCTTTCAAGAGTTTCATTCCGTCAACCATTACATCGCTCAATCTTTGAGCAATACCGCTTGCCGCCCGGTTGTCGCTGTCATTTTTGTAACCGGTTTCAAGTTTTGCAAAGACATTATAAACCGCGTCGCTGTCTTCCGCAAGTGCCGCCTTAAGTTTATCCTCGTCAAGCGTCAACTGTCCTTTTGTACCGGTCGTTGTAATGCCGAGCGTATAAGCCGAATTGTATTTTCCGAGTCCGTCAATCGGCTGAGCAATGGCATCGCGCATTGTGTCGATAAGTTTGCGGACGGTATCATCGTGGTAAAGCATACCGGCTTTTGCTTTTTCTTCCCACTTCTTGATTTCCTCTTCCTTCATCTTCTCTTTTTGAGAATCGGTCAGAGGTTTGTAATCCTTGTTCTGCTTTTCGTCGTATTTTTCATACAGACTTGAAAGCATTTTGTTGTAATCTTCGACGAAAGATTTAACCTTCTCGATAATCGCGTCGGTATCCTGTGTTACGGAAACCGTCGCCGCAGAAGAAGTGACATCGACTGCAGTGTAAGTGATTCCGTTGACGGTTGCTTTGTTGTCGGTCGTCGTATAATTTACGCCGTCAACTTTGATATTGCCGTCGGTACCTTTAATTTCCGTTGTAACTCCCGCCTCGAATTTTGCCGCACTTTCAAATTTGCTTGTATCAAGTGTGGCATTGGCAATATCGGAAGCCGTAACTTTGAAAAATCCCGGTGTACCGTCAATTTCCGCACTGCTGTAGACATTTTCGGTGTCGGAAACGGTTGTTGTTGTTCCACCGTTGCCGTCATCTGCTGTTGTAACCGTCTGTTCGGTGAAAGTCTTGTTTTCAATATCGTACACGTATTGTTTAGTGCCGTCGCCGCCGGTGGTAAATGTCACTTTTCCGGAATGTCCCGTTGCCTCGTCCAAAGTCTTGGTCTTGGTATCGGAAGGGTCATCATTATTTACAAACAAATTCTGCGAAACATCAAAAGTATATATTGTACCGTCAAAATCATACGACGCACCGTCGGCTGCCGTAAATGCTGTACCGTTGACGGAAATGCTTGACGAATCGGTAATCGTAATGCTATTGCTTGCCGCCGTACTCAAGAAATCACTGTTATAATAACCGGTCTCGCCGTCAACCGTTGCCTTTGAATAGGTCGTTTCGACACCGTTTTTGTTTTCAGTATAGCTGGTGTCAGTCTTTGTGTAAGTTGTGTTGCCGTCCGAGCTTGTGTAAGTTTTTGAGGTTGCGTCGTAAGTATAATCGCCGTTTTCACCGCTCGAAAGTGTGCCGTCTTTGGAACTGAACAATCCGAGAGAGTTGAAGAAATTTGCGGTAGTATCTCCGGTCGTACCTTCAGCCATTTCAAATTTAATTGAATTTGCGGAACCGCCTTCCTTGTTGTAGAAGGTGAATCTGTCGTTAATCGAATCATAAGAGGCTTTGACGTTGTTGTTGAGA
>CAJOPK010000103.1 GCA_905236255.1 uncultured Selenomonadaceae bacterium
ACACCGTCGGTCTGTCGTTTCTGTGTTAAACGGCACAAACACCTTTCTGATTATATTAAATAAATAATCAAATTGCAATATTTTTATCATTTTTAGTGACTATATTCTTCAGCATTTCCGGTACAGGCGAGAAGTGCCGAAAGTGCGCCGCCTGCCGAAGTCCCGTTTGAAATAATTTTGTTGACATCTCCCGCCGGCAAATCGTTTTGATTGATTTTAATGTAACGGACGGCGGCTTTATAATCGACAATGAAGGCGGGAGCCTTGCCGACATAAACATTATTTTCGACGGTTGTTCTGCCGCGAACAGCCGGCGCGACTACCACAAGTCCGCGCGAAAGTGCGACAAGTGAAGCATTTGCACCGCCGGACATCGGGTCTTTGTTTGTCGGGGCAAGAATTTTTCCGGGCATATATCCTCCGACTCCGTTCGGCATAAAAATCGGAGCGGTTTTTGCCGTGTAGCCGTTCACCGTGCCGCCGGAAAAATATTCTTCCGGAATGTAAATCGACAGCGATTGATTTCTCGGACTTTCCGGATTTCCGACGTAAACGATATTTTCATAAGCGACAAAACGAACGGTTTGATTGTTGCATACCAATGCTTTTTTGATACCCGTCGAAGCATCAAATTTCAAATCGTAAGCCTGTTTAAGTGTTACCGCCGGAGCAGCCGAGCAAATTTCCGTTCCGGCAACTTCCGGAGCAAATGCGGCAAATGCACCCAAACTCAAAAAAGCAGTCAAACTTTTTGCCAAAAATTTCTTGTTCAAAACATTCTCCACCTCAAAAAATTTTTAACCCTGATTTAGCGAGAAAACCTACACTTTAATAAGCGACGAGATAAATCACGTTGACAAGAAAAATTTTTTTACCAAATATTAACGTATCGTGCAAAATTCGTTGAAGCCGGCAAGCTTTGAGACCTTTACAGGTCGCAAGTACTTCACATAAAGAGAGGTTCGTTGATTTTAGCCGAAATTCTTTCTTTAAGCAAATGAAAACCTTTAATCAAAGTTTCCGGCGTAATCTGCGTGATACAATGGGCACGATCCGTAACTTTACAACCGTGCGGACTAAAATTTTTATCGTTCAAACATTCCGACAATGCGTGTTCCGGTCTTACCACAACCGACGGCACTTTATAAGGCGCGCATGAAAACGCATAATACAACGAAGATTCCGGCAAATCCTTTGCACCTGCATAAAGCGCAAGTATCGGACATTTTACCGCCGATGCCATATGCAAAGGACTTGTATCGTTGCCGATGTACATATCGCAAAAATTCAATATTGCCGCGCTTTGACGATAATGCAATTTGTTTGTCAGGTCTATGAAATGTTTCGTGAAAACTTCCGGTTCAAAGTTTTGCTTTAAAATTTCAACGGCTTGCAAATCTTCATTGCCGCCGCCCAAAATTACAAAAGTCGAATCCGATTCTTCTTTCAAAACCAATTTTACAAATTCCGCATACTTTTCGGGCGGATATTTTTTTTGAGCTCCGGTACCACCCATAACCAATGCATAGACATTTCCCGGAACGCCTGAAAGAATTTCCCGCGCAATATTTAAATCTTGAGGAGTATACCAAACTTCAAGAGAACGATTTTCAACCGGCAATCTCAAAATGTAGTCAACCATTGCAAAATTTACGTCAACATGATGAGTTCCGGAAAAAAATTTCGGAACTCTGAAAGTTGCAAGACTTTTCAAATAATCCAAAGGTACCGCACTTGTAAGTCCATTCCAATCTTCAACTCCGCCGGTAAAATCGAAAGTAACTCTCTCTTTTGCGCCGCACATATACATAAGCAAAATCGTACTCGCATAATGTGAAAAGGCAAAACAAATATCGATTCGCCGATTCAAAAGTTTCCGTACAAAATCTGTATTCCATTTGTAAAGAGCAATAAAATTTCGCCAATCCGTGCTTCGCCGGTTATAAATCACTTCATCGACGTAAGGACAAAATTCAGCCATATCCGCAGCACGGGGAAAAATTACCAAACGAATGTAAGCCTTCGGATAAATTCGTCGAATTTCTCGAATTGCCGCACTCATCATAATAAAATCTCCCACGCCGGCATCATGTATTATCAAAATTTCACCCCTCCCCCCTAACTTTTTGGTTCTGTAATCGGCTGAAATGAAATTTTTTTCGGAAACTTTAAAAAAATCGGTAACATTAAAACTCTTCTCTTTAGTCATTTTTTCAAGATAAGAATTGAAGCCGTCGATAACGAAATTCACATCCGTTGACGGAACTGTATCAAAAATTTTCAAGTCAAACACCTTCCCGGAAAAGTTTTTTACGGATAATTACACGGATAAACCGATTTACCGACACTGACGACAAAACAACCAAAGTACCGTAAGTCGGATAGTTTTTGTTCAAAGCGTCCAATGCATTTATTGCGGC
>CAJOPK010000104.1 GCA_905236255.1 uncultured Selenomonadaceae bacterium
AATGTTTTGCCGGAAGAACTTGAAAAATTCGGCGCAAAAGTCGAAGTCGTTCCTTTTTACAAAACCGTTCCGGTCGGGGAAAATTCCGAAAAAATAAAAGCCGAAATAAATTCCGGCGAAATTGACCTCGTGACTTTTACAAGTTCATCGACCGTTGAAAATTTTGTAAAGGCTTGCGGCGCGGAATGTTTGAAAAAAGTAAAGACCGCCGCGATCGGGCCGGTAACCGCCGGGACTTTAAAAAATTTCGGAATAAATCCGGATATTGTTGCCAAAGAATACACAATATCCGGACTCGTAAATTCAATTCAAAAAAATATTTAGTTTTTGCGGAAATCTGCTTTTTTTTCGGGCTAAAATTCACTATTGCGGCGTTAAGTCAATCGTCGCGCTTATTTTTTTTCGTCGAATTTATCAGAATCAAAACCGAAAATATCAAAACCCCTGCTACCGACACAAGCGGGTGGAAAGGTACGGGCGAATTTTCCAAAGCCGTCAACATGGCCGGCGGAACAAGTACGATCCAGGAAAGATAAGCAATTTTTTTGTTCGTCTTTATGATTTCGACGGAACGAACCGCAACGTCGTAAATCGTCAAAAATTTTTCGGGTGAAGAAATTTCAAAATCAATGTGTACGTCACTTTCCGCATCGTTCAAAATTTGTGAGCCGTCGTTCACAAAAACCGAAATATCCCCGCTTAACATCGCCGGCAGATCCCGAAAATCACTTCCGATTACGGCGATATTGTGACCCTTTGCCCGCAAAATTTGAACTTCCCGCGCCTTGTCCTCCGGCGAAAGATTCGTTCTTACAATGTCAAGGCTGAAGTTTTTTGCAATTTTGCCGGCGGTTTTTTTGGCGGCGGCGGTCAAAAGAACGGTTTCCAATTTCCGGCGTTTGAGCAGACTTATAAAATCCCGAACGTCTTTTTTTATGTCATCTCTCAAAGCAATTATTCCCCGTGCCGAATTTCCCAAACTTAACAACAAAATATTTTTTCCGTGAACTGCAAGCTGATCAATTTTTGTCATAAGCTCGGCACTTACGGAAACGTCCTGCCCGGCAACCCAATCCGGATTACCGACGCGTAAGGGCATCCTGTTTATCGTTGCCTCCACACCGCGACCCGGAAATTCCTGCGTCGAAGAGGCAGGCTGAAGTCTGACTCCCCTGCTTGCGGCGGTATCGTAAATTATTCTTCCGAAAGGGTGGTGCGCATTTTCTTCGGCGGCGGCGGCATATCCCAAAAGCGTGGACTGCGCCATACCTTCCGGAACCAGGTCGGTTATAAAATAATCTCCGTCCGTCAAAAATCTGTTCATGGGAACGGCAACCGTTCCTATATCCGCCGTCCTTTCAACAGCCGACGGATTGTTGACTTTGATTTGCTCGTCGTCAAGAGTTTTTCGCGCCAATTTCAACACGAATACTTTCGTCAAAATCAGGCATATCGGCGAAAAAGCTGTGAAGATTGAAAGACCCGTAAAAAATGCCGCATCGATTCCCCGCGTAAAATACAAATACAGCGCGAAAATCATCGACGTTAAAACATCAAGCAAAAAAAACAATTTTATCCTGACCATTCGGAACAAAACCTTTCAACAAAAAAGTAAATCAATAAAGCGCATTATATCACCTGCAAAGTGTTTTGTCACAAGGTCAAAAAAATTTCGTAATATCCCGCCGGCAGATAACCGAAATTTTTCGTATACTCGGGTTAAAAGGAAATTTTTTAAATGTGAAGAATAGACTTTTCCGATTAAAATTTTGGAGTTGAAATTTAATGCGGAAAGCTTCCAAATATCTCAAGTTTTTTCTTGTAATCGTAACAATCTCCGCTTTTTTCGGATTGATTTTTAATTTCACGGCGGAGAGTGCACCGGCTCGAAATTCCGGACGATCTGCAAGTCGCGTATCTGCACCCGCCCGAAACCGTCAACCGGCTCCGGAACCCGCGCCGATTGAGGTTACTCCGGAAATGCTTTTGAGCGGCGAAAAAGAAACTTACAAAGTCGGCTATATGCCCGACACCGGATTTTTGTACCGGGATACGCCCGGACACAACACCGGCTACGGCTACGAATACATGGAATTTTTGTCAAATTACATGAACTGCAAGTTTGAATACGTTCCGGTCGATACTTGGGAAGAACTTTCCGAAAAATTAAACGGCGGCGAAATTGACATGGTTCCGGCGATGCCCGGAGATTGGCGAAAATTATCCGGTGCAGTTCGCACGGATCACGTTATCGGCTATCTTTTTATGGAACTCATAACAAACAAAAAGCCGGACGGAGATTATTTTCGTCTGGGTACTTTGCCGATGAATTATCCCGTTCCCTCACTTCAGGGAGTTGCAAGAAACGAAACTTTTTCTTACGACTTAATCAATTATCAAACTTATAACGAAATGATCGAATCTTTTCGCAGGGGAGAAATTGACGGGTATATTGATGCCATGACCCGTCCGGATAATGCCGATAAAGTTTTGGCTCTTTTTGACCGGCAAAGTTATAGGCTTTGCGTCCGTTCGGACAAGCGGGAACTTTTGGCGCACTTGAATTTGGCAATGGATCTTTTGCTTACAAATCAACCGGACATTCGCGACAGGCTTTCAAGAAAATATCTGCGCAAAAACGGTTTTCCGCTTGTCCTGACAAAAGACGAACGAAAATTTTTGGAGAAAAGCCAAAAATTGAAGGCGGCAATTTTTACCCGGCTCAAGCCGTATGCTTATCATGACGAAACCGGAAAATTGGCGGGGGTTTATCCGGACATAATCAAAAAAATTGTCTCCGATTTGCACGTTGAAATTGAAATAGTCGAAACGGAAACGGTCAAAGAAGTTAATGATATGATGAAAAACGGCGAAATCGATTTTATTGTCGACGCAGTCTGTGATTACGGACAGGCGGAAGAATCATTGACAAAGCCCACTCAATCATATTTGAATTATGAATATGTTGCATTGACGCGCCGGGATTATTTTGAAGATCCTTCCTCACTTCCGATTGTTGCTTATGTCAAGGATTGGTTTATAACCAAAGTTTTCATTGAACCGAAATTTTCCGCCGACAAGCGCATAAGTGTTTCGTCTTTGGAAGAAGGTATAAAAGCCGTAAATGTCGGCAAGGCTGACGTCGTATTTGTACCGAGAGCCGCCGCACAATTTTTGATTGATGCTACGGAAAGTTATTCGCTGGAAATTTCGACGCAATCCCCCTATTCCGATTCGATGAGTTTGGGTGTTTATTCAAATGCCGACCCGCGACTTTGGCATATTTTGAATAAGGAAGTCGCGCATTTGCACCCGGATTTTTTGAGCAGTACTTTTGTTAAACATCAAAAAAGTTCTTCCTCTCTTACTCCGAAATGGATTGTGTATCATTATCCCATGCGCGTGATTTTGGGCGGACTTGCAATTATTGCATTGATTGCCGGAGCGATTTACTACAGAACCGATTTACGACGGAAACATTTTGACATGGTTCAGCATATGGCATATACCGACCTGCGCTATAATTTGCCCAATGTCCCTTGGATGGAAAGAGAGGCTCCGCTTGCCCTTGAAAAACTTGAAGAAACTTCGCCGGGAACTCAGGCTTATATTGTGGTCTTTGCGATGGAAAGCAAGGCGGCGGTCATTGAAAAATACGGCAGCGATATTTTTAAAAATCAATTTTTGAGAATGGCAAAAAGTCTTTCCGAAAATCCGAAAGTTCTTTTGACGGCGGCAGGTATGGACGTGGGAAATTTAATCTGTATGTGCCGCGCCGAAAGCGCGCCGGAAATTTTGGAATTTGCAGCCGATTCCGTCAAAGTTTTCAGTCACATGGAAACCGCCGATGCCGGCGCAAAACTTGTACTTCATACCCGCGCCGGCATTTGCCGGTATTCCCACGAAAATTACGTTCGGCAATCCATTGAGCGCGCTTTTGTTGCCTGCAGACAGGTTTCCGGTGAGACCGTTCAATTTTTCGACGACAAACTTCAAAAACTTATTTCGGATCAGCACAAAATTGAAACACGAATGGAACAGGCACTTGACGACGGCGAATTTAAAGCATGGTATCAGGCGAAATACGACATTGTGACGCGCAGGATTGTCGGGGCGGAGGCTCTCGTGCGTTGGATAAGTCCGGAACTCGGTTTTATGTCGCCGGGCGTATTCATTCCGCTTTTTGAACAAAACGGATTTATAATTCAGGTCGATTACTGTCTTTTGGAAAAAACTTTTCAACTTCAAAAGCAAAGACTTGCGGAAGGCAGGGAAGTAGTCCCGATAAGCGTAAATCAATCCCGTTTGCACATGACCGAAGAAGGTTATTTGGAAAAGATGAAGGCGATCGTCGAAAAATATCAACTTCCGCCCGGACTTATCGAATTGGAAATTACGGAAACAATGTTCGGCGATTTCGACAACAAAAACAGTCGCGAAAATGCCGCAAAAATTGTAAACGGATTGCATGAACTCGGCTTTACGGTTTCGGTTGATGATTTCGGCTCCGGATATTCTTCATTCTCGCTTTTGGGATATTTGCCGCTGGACGTTATCAAAATTGACAGATCCCTTTTGATTGCCGCAGACGAATCGGCGCGCAGTCGCGAAATTCTGTTTAATATTGTAAATTTGGGTCATTCATTGGATATGCGCGTAATTTGTGAAGGAATAGAAACAAAAGAGCAGGAAGAAATGCTGACGGATTTCGGCTGTCGTTACGGGCAGGGATTTTTAAATGCAAAGCCCATGCCGGTTGAAGATTTTATCGCGTTTATGGAAAAGAGAAATGCGGAAGTCGATGCCGCCGCCGTATAAAAAAAACTTCGACTTCAAAAAGCCGGAGTTTTTTTGTAACCAAAACCAAAAGAACCCGACGAACTTTTCGCCGGATTCGTAAAATTTATGCACCGATTGCATTTACTTTCAAAGCAAGACGCGATTTCTTGCGGGCAGCCGCATTTTTATGAATGGTGTTGTTCGCCGCAGCCTGATCGATTGCTTTATGAGCGGCGGGCAAAAGTTTTTTTGCTTCTTCCACATCATTCTTTGCTATCGCGGCGAGAACGAGTTTCTGCGCTTTCTTGATACGTTCTTTTTCAAAAACGTTGCGCGCATGACGTTTTGCGTCGCGTTTCATGCTCTTTACGGAAGATTTGATATTGGGCAAAACATTTACCTCCTTACAAATAATCGAATTTTAACGGGGGTGATTCTAGCACACTAAAATTTGTTTTGCAAGGAAATTATTGCAATTCCCGCCGGTTTACGCAAAAATTTTTTCTTGACTAAAGAAAATACAGGGGTTATAATCCCATACGTTGACGACGCGGTTGCGTTGACTGTCAAAGCGGCCCGGTAGTTTAGTTGGTTAGAATGCCGCCCTGTCACGGCGGAGGTCGTCGGTTCAAGTCCGATCCGGGTCGCCACATCATGATTTTGTG
>CAJOPK010000105.1 GCA_905236255.1 uncultured Selenomonadaceae bacterium
TTAAAAATACTTTTCAACAACTTTTGCGACTCCGTCATTGTCGTTGTCAGCGGTAACGAAGTCCGCAATTTTTTTTATTTCCGGCAGAGCATTTCCCATCGCAACGGCAACACCCGCCGTCTGCAAAATTTCCGTATCGTTGGGAGCATCGCCGACCGCAATCGTTTCGGACAAATCAATTCCCAAATGCTTGCAGAGAAATTTTAAACCGACGGCTTTATTCATTCCTTTCGGGCTGTATTCCAATCCGGTTTTTTCGGCAAGGACGGCAACCGCATCAAGACTTTCAAGCAATTTGTAATTTCTGTCTCTTGATTCGGTCGATCTGTGATAAAGATTTATTTTCGCGATTTTGTCGGGATTTTCGCGGGCGAATTTTTGCGGATCTTCGACACGGGTGCAAACTCTCTCGTACATTTCCCGGTAAATCGACATATTAAAATCTGCCATGTTTGCAATATCTTCACCTTTGACGACCGATTGATTGACGGTCATAATTTGAACCATTGCGCGTTCGTTTTCGGCGGCTTGCAAAATTTTCAAAGAATCTTCGCCTTTCAGCGGAGTGATTGAAATCGGTCTGTTTTCAAAAAAATCATAGATTACCGCCCCGCTGACCAAAATCCCGTAATGCATACCGCGCATTACGTCTTTATAGTCGGTAAGTTCCGGAAGTCCCCGACCTGTTCCGAAAACGACATGAACGCCGCTTTCAATCAATTTTTTGATTGCCGCCGCAGTCACCGGCGAAATTCTCTTTTGTGAATTTAAAGCCGTCCCGTCCATATCCAAAGACAAAAGTTTATACTTGCTCAAAACGGTTTCCCCCTACTTCAAAATTTCATTCAAAACGGTCATCATTTTCGGAACGTCAATCGGCTTTGCAATATGTCCGTTCATTCCGGCATCGGCGGCGGCTTTTACGTCATCGCTGAAGGCATTGGCAGTCATCGCAAGGATCGGAATTTTTGCAAGTTCCGGATTTTCCAGAGCGCGAATTTTTCGCGTCGCCTCGTAGCCGTCCATTACGGGCATTTGAATATCCATCAAAACCGCGTCAAAATATCCGGGAGAAGATCCGGAAACTTTTTCGACCGCTTCCTTTCCGTTTACCGCCGTTTCAATTATAAATCCGGAAGTTTCCAAAAGCATTTTCGCAATTTCCCGGTTGACTTCAATGTCATCGACAAGCAAAAGTCTTTTTTGTCGGAAGTTCGCATTGTTTTCGGCGGAAATTTTTTCTTCTTCAATCTCCGGGAAAATTTCGTCGGAAAGTTTGAATTTAAGGTTGATCACAAATTCCGTCCCTTTGCCGGGCGCACTGTTGACTTCTATATTTCCTTTCATTAAATCCACGAAATTTTTGGTAATTGCCATACCCAGCCCGGTACCCTGAATACCGCTGACGGTTGAAGTCCTCTCGCGCTCGAAAGCCTCAAAAACTTTTTTGGAAAATTCTTCGGTCATTCCTATTCCGGTATCTTTTACCCGAATTTCATAATTCCCGAAATCCTTATCGTCGCTTTCATTTTGAGTGAGAACTGCCGAAACGCTCCCGCCGTCCGGAGTAAATTTATAGGCGTTGCTCAAAAGATTCAGCAAAATCCGGTTAATCCGCTTTTCGTCGCAAATGACCGACTTGTTTTTTACGCCGGAAGTATCGACGACAAAATTTATATTTTTGATCTTCATTTGAGTTTCAAACATATCCCGGACTTCCGAAAAAATTTTGCAGATATTTTCCGGCTTTTCCTCAAGTTCGACCTTCCCGGTTTCAATCCGGCTCATCTCCAAAATATCGTTTATCAAACTCAAAAGTTGCCGGCTTGACGCTTCAATCTTCGACAAAAAATCCTTTATGACCGGCTGAATTTTTTTCTCGCGCTTGGCAAGTTCAATATATCCGATAATCGCGTTCATGGGCGTTCTTATATCGTGGCTCATATTGAAAAGGAAAGTGGTCTTTGCCTTGCTGCTTCTTTCGGCATTGATTTTGGCTTCCGTCAGTTCTTCCTGCTGTCGTTTTATCGTGGCGATATGTTCTTTCAAATGCCTTGTGTAAGTTTCCTGTGCTTTTGCGTGACGATATTGGAAGGCGATATAAAAAAGCATCATGAAGAAAATTAAAATCGTCAGCGGAATCGACGCAAAAAGTACGGGACGATTTGCAATCATTTCGGCAAGAGTCATATTTTCATAGCGTTGAGTGATCCATTTTTTGTCAAGTTCGACAAGTCTGCCTTCCACCTGCATTTGAATCAGGACGGCGTTAATCTTTACGCGCAAAATCGTATCGGTCGGGTGAAGTGCAAGTGCGCCGTAAACGTGAGTGACCGCATAACTCGGTTTAAAACCGTGCATATCAAACCTTTGCAAAAAAACATCCCCGACCTGAATGGGACAAATTGCAAATTCATATTCGCCGGCTTTGAGAGCCTTAAAAATTTTTTCGTAAGAATCGATGTAAGTTATTTCGTCATCAAGTCCCAAACCCGGAACTTTGTGCAAAGACGCAACCCTGCGCCCGTAAAGATCGGCAACCGAACCGACAGTTCTGCGCCCGTAAACAACATATTGTTTTTCGGTAGTGGGAAGGGAAGCGACAATTTCCGGATTGTTCACGATCAAATCCGATTCCATGTTCATAAAAATGTCGGCTTCGTCATTCAAAAATTTTTCCGTCGCACTTTTCCAATCGGTCAATTCCAAGTCAAGATTCATTTCCATTCTGTTGGCAATTTCATTCATCATTTCAATATCCATGCCCTGAAATTCGCCGTTCTCGTCGATATAAGAATAAGGCGCATAATCATCGTCGGTTATGACGTGCAAAGTTTTCTCGAAACGATTTTCCGCTTTTATTTCGACTTTGGGAGCCGGCTTAAAAAAATCGGAGAAGAAAATGTAAGCGCAGATACCGATAAGTGTAATAATCGGCACAAGAGCAAGCAGTGCAAGAAAGAGTGTTTGCTTTTTGCCGAAAATTTCAGAGCCTTCCTTATAGATTGCGGGAGATTCCATAATTTTTTTAGTCCTCTCAAAAAGAAACAGTTCCACGTTTTTTGTATGATACAGAATTATTTCGGGTTGTGCAAGAAAATTTTAATCCGGGACACGGGCGTTTCATAAAACGGGAATTTTCGTAACCGACATAGCGATTTGATGTTAAACTCAAAATGAATAAAAAATTTTAACTAACTTTTCTTTGTCCGGCAACAAAGAAAAGTTACAAAAGAA
>CAJOPK010000106.1 GCA_905236255.1 uncultured Selenomonadaceae bacterium
CGCTTGAATTTGTTGACGTAAATTTCGGATACATTCCGGAAAATCCGATTTTCCAAAATTTCAATCTAAAAATAAATCCCGGCGAAATTTTAAAAATCGTCGGCGAAAGCGGTTCCGGAAAAACCACTTTGCTTTATCTTGCGACAAAATTATTTTCTCCGGATTCCGGAAAAATTTTGACCGGCGGCAAAGTTTCTGCCGCAACTTTTACGAATTACATTTTCTCAAAGTCGATTCGCGAAAATTTTACATTCTTTCACGAAAATATTGACGAAAACAAAATCCGGGAGAGTTTGCAAATTTGTCTGCTTGAAAATTTTGATCTTGATGAAGAAATCGGCGAAAATGCCGCCAAACTTTCCGGCGGCGAGCGAAATCGTCTGCAAATTGCGCTTGCGATTGCCGGAGAGCCGGATATTTTGATTCTTGACGAACCGACGGCGGGATCCGACAAAAAACGGGCGGAAAAATTGATCTCAAACATTTTGAATTTTGTAACGGAAAACAAAATCACTTTGATTTTGATAACGCACGATTCAAACATTTTGCATAAATCAACCGTCAATCGACAGGCGCAAAAAACAATTTTGTTGAAACTTTCCGGATAAATGTTAAAATAGCACGGTAAATTTTTTTGTAAAGGAGGTTGCCGGCTTGAAAAAAATACTTATAGTCGATGATATGATTGTATCTTTAATGATGACCGAAAATATGCTCGCCGGAAATTACGAAACTTTTTGCGCTTCTTCCGGCAAAGAGGCAATGGAAGTTTATCGCCGGGAACGTCCGGATATGGTTCTTTCCGATTTTCGTATGCCCGGAATGAACGGCTACGAATTGCAAACCGCACTGCAGGCGGAGTTTCATGCGCGAATACCATTCATGTTTATGACGGCGGATCACAACGAAGAAACCGAAAATCAAGGTTTTGATAACGGCGCGATGGATTTTATCCGAAAACCTTTCCGCCCCGATGTACTTTTGCGGCGCGTTGGAAATATTCTGCAGACGGTTGACCAAATTCAGACTTTGAAAAAAGCCGCCGGTATCGACAAATTAACCGGACTTTTGAATAAAGCATCTTCCGAAGAAGAACTCGGTAAACTTTGCAAAAATTCAACCGGCGCGCTTTTGATGATTGATCTTGACAGTTTCAAACTTGTCAACGATCTGCACGGTCATGCCGCCGGCGACAAAATTTTGATAAGTTTTGCCGATATTATCCGGGCGACCCTGAAATCTTCCGATCTTGCCGGCAGACTCGGCGGCGACGAATTTATTGCCTTCTGTCATGATGTTTCCGAAGAATCCGTAATTTCGCAAAAGACAAAATTTATAAATACCAAGATTGTCGAAGCGGCGAAAAATCTTTTGGGCGAAGATATGAATATTCCGCTCGGCGCGTCGATAGGTTGCGTTTTTGTGCCGCAGTACGGGACGGATTTTAAAGACCTTTTCAAGAAAGCCGACAAATCCCTTTACATTGTCAAGCAGAACGGCAAGCACGGTTACAGTATTTTCAGCGACAAACAAAAAATTTCGGACGTAACCAACCTTGCAAATATGCTCACGATTTTGGACGAACGCAATCAATCGGACGGCGCGCTTGTCTTGCCTCTGGAAGGTTTCCGCTCCGTTTTCAGATTTATCAGGCGCGGCGGAAATTCAAAGACGGCGTTGCTGCTGTTTACGCTGACAAAAGAAAATTCCGGTCTTGAAGAAGTTTCAATTGATGAAGTTACCGAAGAGTGTATGAAATATATTTGTGAAACTCTCCGCAAAAATGACGTTGTAACTCAAAGCAGCAGCAATCAATATATTGCACTTGTATCGAATATAGAATTTGATGAAGTCAAAAAAGTTGTCGGGCGTTTTGATGACGTTTGGAAAAATTCGCCGTTCGGAGAAAATTTTTCCGTCGATTGCGAATACGAGCAAATTTGACACAATCTGATTGAAATGAGGAGATTGTCACGGGACTGTTGGAAAATTTAAAAACACCGACGGAACTTCACGATATGGATTTATCCGAATTGAAAACTCTTGCCGGCGAAATTCGCGAACTTATTTTGAATACGGTTTCCGAAACCGGCGGACACCTTGCACCGAGTTTGGGGACGGTCGATTTGACCGTTGCGTTGTATTCGGTTTTCGATTTTCGCAACGATAAAATTGTCTGGGACGTGGGTCATCAGGCTTACGCGCATAAAATTTTGTCCGGGCGGCGGGACGTTTTTCATACTCTCCGGACAAAGGGCGGAATTACCGGCTTTCCCAAGCGCAGCGAATCTCCTTACGACGCTTTCGGGGTCGGTCATTCGAGTACTTCGATAAGCGCGGCTCTGGGACTTCTGATAGCCGGCGAAATTGAAAAAAATTCCGGAAAAGTCGTAGCGGTTATCGGTGACGGCGCATTGACGGGCGGCGAGGCTTTTGAGGCATTGAATCACGCCGGACAACTCAAAAAAAAGTTGATTGTAATTTTGAACGATAACGAAATGTCGATAGCAAAAAATGTCGGCGCGCTTTCCGAAAAACTTTCCGAAATTCGCCTTAACCCGCAATATCACCGTGCAAAAAAAGAGTTTGAAGATTTTGTCCGGAGTATTCCTTTCCCGGACATAGGCAGTAAAATTTTGAGCGCGGCGCAGTCCGTTCGTTACGGTTTGAAATCGGCGATAGTTCCCGGCGCACTTTTTGAGGCTCTGGGATTTTCATATCTGGGACCGGTGGACGGTCACGACATAAAAAGTATGCGCGATATTTTTTCGCGAATCGACGCGCTTGATACTCCGGTTTTAATTCACGTTCACACGACGAAAGGCAAAGGTTATGCGCCGGCGGAAAAATTTCCGGAAAAATTTCACGGCGTGGGAAAATTCGACAAGGAAACCGGCGAAATTTACAAAAAGCCGGCTCCCGCAACTTACACCGAAATTTTCGGACAAGCCGTCAACGCCTGCGCGAAAATCAACAAAAATCTCGTTGCCATAACGGCGGCGATGCCGGCAGGTACCGGATTGCGGAATTTTGCACAATATTACCCGGAAAGATTTTTTGACACCGGAATTGCGGAAGAGCACGCCGTAACTTTTGCGGCGGGACTTGCCGCCGGGGGACTTCGTCCGGTCGTCGCGATTTATTCGACTTTCCTTCAGCGCGCTTATGATCAGATTATGCATGATGTTTGTCTGCAAAAATTGCCGGTGACTTTTTGCATAGATCGGGCGGGATTGGTCGGAGAGGACGGAGCAACTCATCACGGCGTTTTCGATCTGGCATATTTGAGAACGATGCCGGGAATGAATATTCTTGCACCGAAAGACGAAAACGAACTCCGGCAAATGCTTTTTGCCGTTTTGGAAAGAAATGAACCTGCGGCGATTCGTTATCCGCGCGGTTCCGGATTGGGCGTTGAAGTTGACGATATTCCGAAAAAATTGGAATGGGGAAAATGGGAAGTTTTGAAAAGTTTTCCCGGTGCGGAAATTTCAATTTTTGCGGTGGGGAGCATGGTCAAGGTTGCGACAGACGTTTCAAAACTTTTGGAGGCGGAAGGTATTTTTGTAAACGTCGTAAATGCAAGATTTATAAAGCCGCTTGACGAAAAAATTTTGAACGACGAAGTAAAAAAAGTTAAAATCGTCGCAACCTGTGAAGAAGGAACTTTGCAGGGGGGCTTCGGATCGGCAGTTGCGGAATTTCTTGCCGACAACGGTATTTCAAAAAAACTTTTGAGATTCGGCATAAAAGATAACTTTGTCGAACACGGAACGCGCTCCGAATTGCTTAATCTTTGCGGACTTACCGCCGATAAAATTTTTGAAAGAATCAAACGCGAAATTTTGAGGAGTGATTGAAAAATGTCGGAAATGCCTTCAAACAGCATAAATGAGGCGGTTGAAAATTATAATCGTCCGAAAGAAAAACTTCGTCATCAGCAGGAAGTCGTTGCCCGGTACAATCGCGCTCTTGAAGTTTACCGGGAACTTTGTATGTCCTCCGGTGAAGTTCATCAGCAAAAACTTATGACTTACACCGAAATAAAAACTTTGGGCTGGGTTTTGGGCAAGCCGGAAAAGGCAGTAATCAAAGACGTAAATGCCCATACTTTCGGCAACCCTCTGGGAATTTAGCGGTTGATGTTATGGGGAAATTGCAAAATTTAAAAGAATTTGAACGGACAAATTTGGATCCGTACCCGGTAAAAAAATATTTGACCGTTGCGTTGATTTTTTTTGCGGCGGCGTTTTTGTTTATAAATTTCGGTCATTCCGGAAAATCGATAATGTTTCACCCGGAAATAATCCCGACAAACGAAATTTGTTACATAAAAGACGAAATCCCGGTACCTTTGCCGGACGGGGATTATCCGCTGGCAATGCCGCCGGGAGAAACTTTTGTCAAGGGAATTGCGCCGATGATGTTGGTAAAAGTCAACGACGAATATTATCCGCTGAATATTGCGGACGATTCGATTTTGCCGCGACTCGGAAAACAACTGCCGCTCAAAATTTTATTCGGATTTACTTCACCGCACGCGGAAAACACTTTACCCTATCTTGAAAAAACCGGCGGAGATCCCGCAGAACAATATCGCCGATTTTCTCTTTATTATCTGCATGTCGGTCACGGTTACGGAAAAGTTCAAAGGGTTTTTGAATATAAGAAATTCTAACGATCAATAAATAAATAAATAA
>CAJOPK010000107.1 GCA_905236255.1 uncultured Selenomonadaceae bacterium
AAGTAAAAGCGATAGTCGAAAGCGGACAACTCGGAATTTTCGCCGCGCAGTGGTGGGATCATCCGGATTACAAATTGCTCCCGCCCGAAGTTCATCTGCTTGCCGTCGCACATTATCTCGAAATGCTTGACAAACAGCGCGAACTCGTTACGCCTCACGTAATTTTCGGCGGCAAAAATCCGCATCCTCATTATGTTGTCGGCGGTATGCCCTGTGCAATTTCCATGAACGACGGCAACGCTCCGGTTAATACGGCGCGTCTTGCGATTGTTGACCGCGCAATAAATATGGGCAGAACTCTCGTCAACAATTATTACCTGCCGGACCTTATTGCAATCGGCAATATTTACGTCAAAGCCGGAAAAGTTGACGGCGGCGGACTTGCAAAAACCCGTGTACTTTCGTTCGGCAGTTATCCGCTTGAAGGTTACAAAGGCACTTCGTCCGGCGGTTATTTCGACAATCTTCTCATTCGCAGCAGCGGTGTTGTCGAAAACTTCGGTCAAGGTGTTGCAAATGCGACTTTCAGCGAAATTAAAGCGGAAGATTTGAAAGCCGACGATATTATTTCCGAAGGCGTTGAACACGCATGGTATGAATATCCGGAAAATGCCGGCGACGATCTCCATCCTTGGAAAGGTGTCACAAAAGACAAGTACACCGGACCGAAAACCGGTACGCCGACGATGTGGGAAACTCTTAACGAAGGCGGCAAATATTCATGGCTTAAAACTCCGAAATGGAAAGGCAAAGTCTGTGAAGTCGGGCCTCTTGCAAAATATATTGTCATTTATGTTAAGGCTCAAAAAGGTCTGCTCGGCGACTTGACTTGGGCGGAAAAGATGATGATTGATCAGATCGATGCGGTTTCAAAAGTTTTGGGACTCGCGCCGGAAGTTTGGATGCCGACAATGGTCGGACGTACCGCCTGCCGCGCTTTGGATTGCCAGCTCAACGCCGAAATCAATCGTTATTTCTTCGACAAACTCGTTGCAAATATCAAAGCCGGTGATACCGCCACGATGAACAACGAAAAATGGGATCCTTCGACTTGGGCGAAAGAATGTCAAGGCGTGGGATTGTACGACGCACCGCGCGGCGCACTCAGTCACTGGATCGTCATTAAAGACGGAAAGACCGACAATTATCAGTGTATCGTCCCGACGACTTGGAACGCCTGCCCCCGCGACGATAAAGCCGGTCACGGCGCATATGAACTTGCAATGATGGACACTCACGTTGCGATTGCCGACAAACCGCTTGAAATTGCAAAAGTTATCCGTTCTTTCGATCCGTGTATGGCTTGCGCGACTCATATGTATAATGCGAAGGGCGAAGAAATCAATATCGTTTCAACCGATCCTTACGGGAGGTGAACGACATGAAAGCCGAAAAAGACGTTAAGCGGAAGGAATATTATCTTTTCAGTCCGTTTTTGAGAATTTTTCACTGGATCATGGCATCGCAGATTGTAATTTTGTTTGTTACCGGACTTTTGATAACAAAGCCTATGGACGCAAATGCAACCGAACCGACTTTTACTTTAATGTCAATGGATTTGGTGCGCGATATTCACTTTTTGGCGGCGTTCATTTTTACCGCGTCGTTGATTTTGAGGATTTACGGGTTCATCATAAACAAAGGCGACAGACTTTTCCCGCGCGTTTGGGAAGGACATTTTTATTCGGAAACGGTTGACGTTGCACTTCATTATATGCTTCTGAAACCCCACCATGCTCCTTTCCTGCGTAATCCTTTGGCGAGAATGTCTTATGCCGGACTTTATGCGATGGTTGCCGTCGAAATTTTGACAGGCTTTGCAATGTACTTCATGAACAGCCCGTTCACGACCGGCGGAAAACTTTTCGGTTGGGTGAATACGATTTTGGGCAGCGAAATGATGACGCATTACGTCCATCATTATGTTGCATGGCTGATAATCGTATTTGCACTCGGTCATCTGTACATGGTTATCCGTGCGGAGTTTATGGAAGGCGAAAGCGAAGTTTCAAGTATGTTCTCCGGCAAGAAAATTCTTGCACATACGCCGAAAGACGCAAACGAACTCGAATAAGATTTTGTGAAGAATAAAAAATTTCCCGCTCCATATAATAACGGAACGGGATTTTTTTGTTACCGATAAAATTTACAAAAATCGTTGCAAAATTTGAATGTCGGTTTTAAAATTTCTCCCGGTACAATGTGTTCCAACCGGTTCACTCGGACTGTTTTACGAACCGGCTGAAAAATGATTGGCGGTGAAGAAAATTTTATGAAGATCGGAATTTATATCGCAACTCAAGCACGTCATGACTTTCCGAAAGATCCGGCGTATAAACCGCTGCTTGTCGGGAAAATCGACAACGATTCGGGAATTGAATTGAATGATTCCGCAGGCGATTCGATAAGCGAAAAAAATAAATTTTATTGCGAATTGACCGGGCATTATTGGATTTGGAAAAATGACCAAATTTCCGATATTGTCGGACTCTGTCATTACAGAAGATTTTTTTGGCTCAAGGATATTCCGTTCAGACTTTGCGAAAAATCTTTTAAAACTCTTGCCGAATGCGAAAACTTTTTAAGTACGGAAAATCTTGAAAAATTTATGCGGGATTATGAAATAATTTTGCCGCGAGCTTATGCTTTTTCCGCCGATACGGTTAAATCACAATTTATAAAGTATCACGGTGAGGAAAATTTTCGGCTGATGTTTGATGCGATAAAAAAACTTTTCCCGAATTATATCGAAAGTTTTGAAGAAGTTTTTGACAGACGGTATGTTCACCTTGCAAATTTGATTATTGCACGCAGAGAAATTTTTGATGCCTATTCCGAATGGCTTTTTAAAATCCTTTCGGAAATTGAAAGCAAGGCGGATTTGACGGACAAAAAAAATTTGAGGTTGCCCGGCTATTTGGGCGAACGGCTTTTAAATGTTTATGTTTACCATAATAAATTGAAGTTAAAGGAAGTTCCGCAAATATTTATTTCCGGTGAAAACAATCCGCCGCGAAAAGATCTTTACATTAACTTGCGGTACATTAAGCGAAAATATTTTCCGGCGGTTTTGGATTTTGAACAAAAATTGCGGAAAAAGAAACCGCTGTGAAGCCGTCTGAAACTTACGAAACGCCCGTGTTTTTTAAATATCCGGGCGCTTGTAAAATTCTCAAGCCCGTGATAAATTATGCCGGTTCTTAAAAAAAAATGAAATTTGAAAATTTTAACCGGATTGACAAATAAATTTTTGGAGGTTTTTTCATGATTAAAATGATTTTCTCCGATATGGACGGAACACTTCTTACCGACGAAAACAAATTGCCGGACGATTTTGACGAAGTTCTTGCACAACTCAAAAAGCGCGGCGTAATTTTCGCGCCGGCAAGCGGCAGACAATATTTTTCCCTTCTGCTGTCTTTTGAAAAATATAAGGACGAACTTCTCTTTGTTGCGGAAAACGGGACGCTTGTAATGCAGGGCGGCAAGGAAATTTTCAGCAAGCCGATGGGCGAGGAAAATGCAAAAAAAGTTTTGGCGGCAAGTGAAAGTTTTAAAGACATTCTGCGCGTGTATTGCGGGAAAAAAGATGCTTATCTTCGCACCGAGCAAAACATTCCGGAATACCATGCCGAACTCATGAAGTATTACACTCACAACGGCGTTGTCGACAACTGGGAAGATGTTGACGACACGGCTATTAAGGTTGCCTTTTACGACAAAACCGGTCACGCGCTTGAAAATATTTACAAACCGCTGGAACATTTTAACGAAACTTTGCAGGTTATTCAGAGTTCCGATTATTGGGTTGACGTTATGTCGCAGGGGATCGGCAAAGGCGTTGCGATTAAAAATGTTCAAAAGATTTTCGGAATCAAGCCGGAGGAATGTGCGGCTTTCGGCGATTATCTCAACGATTACGACATGATGCAGGCGGTCGAATATTCCTTTGCCGTCGCAAATGCCCACCCGGAAATCAAAAAAATTGCGAAATACGAAACTTTGAGCAATCAACAATTCGGCGTTACCGCCGGAATAAAAAAACTTATGGCGGAAGGTCTGATTTAAATGGTTACGGCGATATTTCCGGCGGCGGGGGCAAGCAGAAGAATGGGAGAACTTCCCGGAGGAATAACGAACAAAAATTTTCTGACGCTTGCC
This sequence comes from uncultured Selenomonadaceae bacterium, assembly GCA_905236255.1. GTDB lineage: Bacteria > Bacillota > Negativicutes > Selenomonadales > Selenomonadaceae > Quinella. The sequence goes on from CAJOPK010000107.1 coordinate 4,162, forward strand.
GGCGAGCCGGTTTTGATTCATACTCTGAGGCAGTTTTCAAAATCGGAGCGGGTAAATTTTTTGATAGTGGTCGTCGGTGCAAACGAAGTCGAAACGGTCAAGGAACTTTTGAAATCTGCGGAAGGTCTGAAACCTTTTGCCGTTACCGTCGGCGGAAGTGAAAGGCAGTATTCCATAGCAAACGGCTTGAAACTCTTGCCGGAAGATGCCGACGTTGTTTTGGTGCATGATGCCGCCCGCCCGTTGGTAAGTTTGTCAACGATCGAAAATGTTATCGATGCGGCGGAAAAATTCGGCGGGGCAATAGCCGGAGTTCCGGAAAAAAATACGATTAAAATTATCGACGAATTTGGTTTTGTAAAGTCAACTCCTCCCCGTTCCGAATTGGTTGAAGTTCAAACGCCGCAGGGATTTAAGAGAAAAATTTTGCTCCGCGCCTATGAAAAAGCGGCGGACGAAAATTTTCTCGGTACCGATGATGCCGGCTTGGTTGAAAGGCTCGGAGAAAAAATCAAAGTCGTCCGCAGTGACTATCGGAATATAAAAGTCACAACGCCGGAGGACATAAAAATTGCCGAAGCACTTTTGGAGCGTGAAAAATTATGACAAGATTCGGAATCGGCTACGACGTTCACAGACTTGTGCCCGGCAGAAAATTGATTTTGGGAAATGTCGAGATTCCCCACTCTCTCGGACTTTTGGGACATTCCGATGCCGACGTTTTGATCCATGCGATTATTGATGCGCTTTTGGGGGCGGCGGCACTGGGAGATATAGGAAGTCATTTTCCGGATAATGACGACCGCTACAAAAATATCGACAGCGGCGAACTTTTGAAAAAGACCGGCGAACTTTTGAAAAATGCCGGCTTTAAAATCGGCAACATTGATTCGATCGTAATTGCGCAAAAACCTAAACTTGCGTCTTATATTCCGGAGATGAGAAAGAGAATTGCCGAAATTTTGGAGATTGACATAAATTCGGTAAGCGTAAAAGCCACAACCGAAGAAAAATTGGGATTTACCGGCAGGGAAGAAGGAATTGCCGCGCAGGCGGTCGCCGGATTGGAAACGATTTGATTTTTGACGTAAAAATTTTTAAATGAGGTGCAGATAAATTGACTGAAGAAAAAATGCCGAAAGTTTACGAACCGCAGAATTTTGAGAAAGAAATTTATTCAAAGTGGGAGGCGGATAAAAATTTTCACACAACCGCCGACAAGCCCGGAGATCCTTATTGCATAGTGATTCCCCCGCCGAATGTCACCGGACAACTGCACATGGGGCATGCACTGGACGAAACACTGCAGGATATTTTGATTCGCTATCACAGAATGAAGGGTGAAAATACTTTGTGGATGCCCGGTTGCGATCATGCCGGAATTGCCACTCAGGCAAAAGTTGAGGAGTCTTTGCGCGCCGGAGGTACGAATCGTTACGAACTGGGGCGTGAAAAATTTCTTGAAAGAGTTTGGCAGTGGAAGGAAAAATACGGCAGCCGGATTATGTATCAGCTCCGGACTTTGGGCGCAAGTTGCGATTGGGACAGAGAACGCTTTACAATGGACGAAGGTTGCAGTGCCGCCGTCAGGAAAGTTTTCGTAACCCTTTACAATGAAGGTCTGATTTATCGCGGTACGAGAATCACGAATTGGTGTCCGAAATGCAACACCGCCCTTTCCGATATTGAAGTCGAACACGTCAACGAACAGGGACATCTTTGGCATTTGCGTTATCCCTTCAAAGACGGAAGCGGTTTTGTCGAAATTGCGACGACCCGCCCGGAAACAATGCTCGGCGATACCGGCGTTGCCGTTCATCCGGACGACGAAAGATATAAAAATCTTGTCGGAAAAACTTTGATTTTGCCGATCGTCAACCGGGAAATTCCCCTTTTTGCCGATGATTACGTCGATAAAGAATTTGGGACGGGCGCGGTTAAAGTTACTCCGGCTCACGACCCCAACGACTTTGAAATGGGTCTGCGTCACAATTTGGAGCAGATTAAAGTCATAAACAACGACGGCACAATGTCTGAAGGCTTGGGGAAATATTCCGGGCTTGACAGATACGAATGCAGAAAAATTTTGATTGAAGATTTGAAGGCGGCGGGAGTTCTCGTTTCAACGGAAGATCATGAACACGCTGTCGGGCATTGTTCACGTTGCAACACGACGGTTGAGCCGCTTGTCAGTAAACAGTGGTTTGTCAAAATGGAATCTCTTGCAAAGCCGGCGATTGAGGCGGTTAAGTCCGGCGAAACAAAATTTGTCCCGGAAAGATTTACAAAGATCTATACAAATTGGCTGGAAAATATTCGCGACTGGTGCATAAGCCGTCAACTTTGGTGGGGACACAGAATACCGGCATGGTATTGCGACGACTGCGGAAAGATGACCGTTTCGGCTGAAGAGGTTCATGAATGTTCACATTGTCACGGCAAAAATATCCGGCAAGATGAAGATGTTTTGGATACATGGTTCAGTTCGGCACTTTGGCCTTTCTCGACTTTGGGCTGGCCCGAAAAAACTCCGGAACTTGAAAAATTTTATCCGACAAGTGTTCTCGTCACCGGCTACGATATAATTTTCTTCTGGGTTGCCAGAATGATGATGACCGGCTTGAAATTTCCCGGCAAAGTCCCCTTCAAACACGTTTTCATTCACGGACTTGTTCGCGATGAACAGGGCAGAAAAA
>CAJOPK010000108.1 GCA_905236255.1 uncultured Selenomonadaceae bacterium
ATGCTTTTGAAACACGCCGATCCGGTTCACAAGGTTACGATTATTCCCAGAGGACGTGCCGGCGGATACACTTTGATGTTGCCGAAAGAGGACAGAAGTTATGCGACGCGTTCCGAACTTTTGGACAGATTGAAAGTCGCGATGGGCGGACGTGTTGCGGAAGAGGTCGTCCTTGACGAAATTTCGACCGGTGCAAGTCAGGATATTCAGCAGGCAAGCAAAATTGTCCGGTCGATGGTTATGCAATACGGCATGAGCAAAGTTTTGGGACCGATTGCTTACGGCGGAGATCCGGCGCGCAGTATTTACATGGGGCAGGAACTCGGCATGCAGAAAAATTATTCCGAAGAAGTTGCCGGCGAAATTGACAAAGAAGTACACAAATATATGGAGGACGCTTACGAGTCCTGCAAACAGATTATAATCGAACACAGACACGAACTTGACGAAATTGCAAACGCCTTGATTGAAAAGGAAACTTTGACGGCGTCGGAACTCCGGGAAATTGTTTTCGGAAATTCCGACGAAAATCCGAAAACTCTTCCGGCTCCGGAATTTGTTCCCGTCGAAAAAGAAATTCCCAAGGGCGTGGAAATTGAAAAGAAATTTGAATAAATTTTGACACAAAAAATCCCGTTCCGGAAAGATACGGGGTTTTTTATTTTTACAATTTTGCAGGAAAATCCGGAATCCCGGCAAAATTTTCACCGATAAATTTGGACGGAAGGAGCAGCTTTCATGAGAATAAAAAATTTTAAACTCAATACCGACGACGAAGTAATTCATAAAATTGTCGGGGAGGTTTTGCGGGCGTTTCACATTGAAATAGTTGAGGAAGATCGCGCCGCCGATTTTGACAAATTTGAAATCGAAAACAAGGTTCAAGGCGAAAATGTAAAAACCCTCCTGAGAATCGAAAGGGACGGAATGAGAAAAAATTACGGTGAAATTTCAAAGATGCGCCCGGAAGAGCGCGAAGGTGCCGAAATTCATCGACTCGTAAAGCGCAATTTGTATAACATTATCAAGAATTTTTTCAAATTGCCCGGCGTTCCTTACGGGATAATGCACGGCGTACGACCGACGAAAATTATTCACAGATGGTTGCGTCAAGGTTTCGGCGTTACAAGTCACGGAGTTATAGATCGCGAAAAAATTTCCGGCAGACTGCGCACCGATTATCTTGCGAATTATGAAAAGGCAAGCCTTTTGACGGAAGTTGCAATCAGACAAATTCCGTTTTTGAAAGACAACGATCCGAAAACGATCGGCGTTTATGTGGGAATACCTTTTTGCCGGACGCGCTGTCTTTACTGTTCTTTTCCGTCAAACATTTTGCCGGGCGAAGAAAAAATTTCCGAATTTATGAACGCTTTGACCCGCGACATTGATGCGGCAAAAAATGAAATTCGGCGATACGGTTTCAAAGTCGAAAGCATTTACATAGGCGGCGGCACTCCGACAAGTTTGCCGGCAAAATTTTTTGAGGACATGATGCAAAAGGTTGCCGATGCTTTTTATTCGGAAAGCGTTAAGGAATTTACCGTCGAAGGCGGCAGACCGGATACGATTGATTCCGAAAAAATTGCCGTAATGAAAAAATTCAAGGTTACCCGCGTCAGCGTAAATCCGCAGACAATGCAGGATAAGACTTTGGAGAGAATAGGACGGCAACACACGGCGGAGCAAATTGTTTCGATTTTCAACGAATTGAGAAATGCCGGCGATTGGAAAATAAACATGGATTTGATTTTGGGACTTCCCGGCGAAAAAATTTCCGACGTGCGGGACACTTTGGAAAAAGTTTTGTCGCTCAACCCGGACGATATTACGATTCATGCATTGGCTTTAAAGCGCGGCTCAAAATTGCAAATGCGCCTTGCCGACAAACTTGACCGCCCGGAAGATTTTGAATTGCCGGAAGATGAGGACGTTCGCAAAATGTCCGATCTCGCCGAAAGACTTTTGCGCCGGCAAAATTATCTTCCCTACTATCTTTACCGGCAGGGATATATCAGCGGGCAAATTGAAAATATCGGCTTTTGCAAGCGCGGCGCGGAAGGGATTTACAATATCCGGATTATGGACGAACGGCAGACGATTTTGGGAGTCGGTTCGGCGGCAACCACAAAAGTCCCGGATTTAAAAAATGAAAGATTGAAAGCCTCCTTCAATGCAAAAGATTTGACGACTTACCTGAACGAATTGGAAAAATATATCGGCAGACGTTCGGAGCTTTTGGCTGAAATTTACAAGCCGGTCGAAGAGCCGAAAATTTTGCCGGAAATTGAAAAGGTTTCCGAAAACATCGTGGCAAAGAAAGTTGAAGAAATTTCGGAATATCTTGAGCCGGAAAATATTTCGATTGAAAAAGTTGAAGAAGTTTCGGAAAATATTTCGGCTGAAAAGATTGAAGAAAATTCTCAAGACTTTTCAAAAAAGAAAACGCGCAACAAGGCTAAAAAACTTGCCGAAAAAATTTCAGAAAAAGAAGAGGCACAAAATTCCGATGCAGAAATTTAAAGATATGTTTATGCGCGGCGGCTGGTCGATAACCCTTGCCTGTGTGGCAATCGGATTTATGTTGACCGTTCAATTTCGTCATGTGCAGAGTGCCAAAAATGCCTTGCCGAATCAGAGAATTGAAGAACTTTCCGCAAGATTGATTCAGACGGAAGAGGATCGCGACAAACTTTCCGAACAACTTCAAACTTTAAAGGAAGAAACTTCAAAATTTGCGGTAAGCCGGGAATTGACCGATGATCTTAAATTTCGCGCCTGCAGTGTTCCTTTGGTCGGTGAAGGAATTGTAATAAAAATGGACGACAGCGTAAGAATTGCAAAGGCCGGCGAAAATCAAAATTTGTACCTGATTCATGACGATGATCTTTTGCGCGTGATAAATGAACTCCGGGCGGCGGGTGCGGAGGCAATTTCAATCAACGGGCAAAGACTTATCGCGACAAGTGAAATTCGCTGTGCCGGTCCGACTCTTTCGGTCAACAATGTCAGAAGTGCGCCGCCTTATGAAATCAGCGCAATCGGCGAAAAAAAATCTTTGGAAAACGCGGTAAAAATGCGCGGCGGCGTTGCGGAAACTTTGAAAGTTTGGGGTATTGTCCTTGAAGTCAAAACTGCGGACGACGTAAAAATTCCGGCTTATTCCGGTTCTTTCAACCGGGTTTACGCGAAAATTGACGAATCAAACAAAGAGTGATTTTTTGTTATGAATGTTTTTCTTGTATTTTTGGGCGGCGGTTTGGGGGCAGTCGCAAGATATTTTTTGACGACGGCTCTTACCGGAAAACTCGGAATTTTTCCGGTCGGGACTTTTGCGGCGAATGTTTCCGGGAGTTTTTTGATGGGAATTGTTTTGGGATTTTTGACGGGCAAGACAGATTTTCCGGTCGAACCGGCAAGAAGTTTTGCGGCTGTCGGATTTTTGGGCGGGTTTACTACATTTTCATCATTTTCGGCGGATACTCTCAATCTCATAAATTCCGGAAATTTTTTGTCGGCGATTTTAAATATTGTCTTGAGTTGCGGAGCCGGACTTTTGGCGGTCGCAGCCGGTTTTGCCGTACAAAAATTTTTTGAAGGATTTGCGTAAAATTTGCACCCGGTATGTAAAGACGCAGGAATAACCGACAATGCGTCGAATTTTTTTAAGAATTTTTCGGAAGGGAGATAAATTTGTGAGAAAGGACAATTTTATAAAGTTAATTGTCTGCGTTGCCGCAATAATCGCGTTGTTTGTGGTTTTCATAAGACCGCTTGCCCATTCGATTCGTCAGGGACTCGATCTGCAGGGCGGTACTCATGTTTTGCTTGAGGCGGAGGACACGGAGATTGCAAAAGTTGACGATGACGCAATGCAGAGAGTTGTAAGCATTATGGAGCGCAGAATAAACGAATTGGGATTGACCGAGCCGATTATTCAGCGCGAAGGCGAACGCCGAATCATTATCGAATTGCCGGGAATAAAAGACCCGGACAAGGCGATCGAAACAATCGGCAAGACCGCGATGCTTGAATTTAAAGACGAAGAGGGCAACACTCTTCTGAACGGAACGGATTTAAAAGACGCGCAGGCGGCGATGAATCAGCAAAACAATCAATGCGTCGTCAATCTTGAATTCAGCGACGAAGGCGCGCAGAAATTTGCCGATGCGACGATGAACAACGTCGGCAGACAAATTGCGATTTTGCTTGACGGCGAAATTTTGACCAATCCGGTCGTCCGTGAGCCGATTTTGGGCGGCAAGGCGGAAATTTCCGGGCAAAGAGATTTGGAGGAGGCTCAACATCTTGCCGTACTTCTCCGGAGCGGCGCTTTGCCGGTAAAAGTCAACATTATCGAAACGCGCACGGTGGGCCCTTCTTTGGGACAAGATTCAAAGGATAAATCGGAATTTGCCTTTGTAATCGGAATTGCGGCGGTTTTGGTCTTTATGGTTTTGTTCTACAAAGTTTCCGGACTTATCGCCGATATAAGTTTGATGGCTTATACCCTGATCCTGCTCGGCGTTTTGAAGGGGCTGGATGCGACTTTGACTTTGCCGGGCGTTGCCGGAATAATTTTGTCGATCGGCATGGCGGTCGATGCAAACGTCCTGATTTTTGAGCATTTCAAGGAAGAGTGGCGGCTCGGAAAATCAATCCGGCTTGCGATGGATGCGGGCTTTGAAAGAGCATTTACCACAATTTTGGACTCGAACACGACGACAATTATTGCGGCGTTTGTCCTGTTCATGTTCGGAACGGGAACGATTCGCGGCTTTGCGATAACTTTGGGACTCGGTGTAGTTTTGAGTATGCTTACGGCAATAACTTTGACGCGATTCCTTTTGAAACTTTTGGTAAATTCCAATCTTTTCAAAAATCCGACCGTTTACGGCGCGGACGGTTTTATGCTGTTTGTTCCCAATTCCGGAAAGGCGGTGAAATAGGATGCCGAATTTTGACATTGCCGGCAAGGCAAAAATTTGGTTTGCAATTTCCCTGCTTGTAATAATTCCGGGAATTATTTCAATGGCAACGCGGGGATTTAATTTCGGTATAGATTTTACCGGCGGCACGATTATGGATTTGCGTTTTGAAAATCCGGTCAGCATTTCGCAGGTTCGCGAATCTTTGCGACCTTTCGGACTTGAGGGAAGTACGATTCAGCTTTCCGGCGAAAATTCTTCCGTTGAAACTTCAAACGACGTGATGATCCGCACGGGTGATATGGAAGAAGTTCAACGCAAGGAAGTCATGGCGGGAATAAAAAGTTCCGTCGGAAATTATGAAGTCATGCGCGAAGAAAAAGTCGGTGCGACGATCGGCAGCGAATTGATTTTCAATGCGGTGATGGCTCTGGTGATTTCTTGGGCAATGATAATTCTCTACATTGCCTGGCGTTTTGAATTTAGATTCGGAATTGCGGCGGTACTTGCTTTGGTTCACGATATTTTGATAGTGCTTGCATTTTTTTCGTTTACTCAAAGACAAGTCGATTCTTCATTTGTTGCCGCACTCTTGACGATTGTCGGTTATTCCATTAACGATACCATTGTTATTTTCGACAGAATAAGAGAAAATTTGAAAATCCATTCGCGTCGCGGCGGAGATGCCAAAGACATTGTAAACCGGTCGGTTTATCAAACTTTGACCCGCTCGCTTTACACGGTCTTTACCTGTCTTTTCACTACTTTTGCACTGTTCTTTTTCGGCGGCGAAACCACGAAAGATTTTGCCTTCGCACTGATTGTGGGATTTTTCAGCGGCTGTTATTCTTCAATCTTTATTGCCGGTCCGCTTTGGTTGCAATTCAGAAATTGGAAGAAGTAGAGGATACTATATTTTTGTGCAGTAACCGTAAAAAAATTGCGTTCTTGTCTTATTTTTCGCTTGAAGTATAATTGACAAAATTTTTGAAAGAAG
>CAJOPK010000109.1 GCA_905236255.1 uncultured Selenomonadaceae bacterium
AAAAAAATTGATCCGATAATTACCGACGATACTTACGGCTGGCTTTTGACGGTTTACACTCCGGTTTACGATTCCGCCGGAAATTGTCAATGTTATGCGGCGGTCGATGTTTCGATGGACGAATTGCGTAAACAATCAAATATTTATCTCGAAAAACTTGCCGGAATTTTCTTCGGAATTTTTATCGTAATATTTTCAATCGGCACATATTTTTTGAGAAGGGATTTAATTGTACCGATAAACAAAATGGCTTATTCGGCGGATATGTTTGCCTTCAACAATGAAGACGCAATGGAAAAAAATCTCGAATTGATTCGGCATTTGAAAATTGAAACCGGCGACGAAATTGAAAATCTTTACAATGCTTTTGTAAAAATGACGGAGGACAGCGTTAAATATACGAAAGATGTCCGGAACAAGACCGAAACAATTTCCAAAATGCAAAATGCGCTGATAATCACTTTGGCGGATTTGGTCGAAAGTCGGGACGAAAATACCGGACAACATATAAAAAATACTGCGGCTTACGTAAAAATTATTTTGGACGAAATGAAAAAAGAAGGCGTTTATTCGGATATGCTGACCGATGATTTCGTAGATAATGTGGTAAATTCCGCGCCTTTACATGACATAGGGAAAATTGCCGTGCCGGATTCCATTTTGAACAAGCCGGGCAAATTGACAAAAGAAGAATTTGACATAATGAAAACTCACACAACCGCCGGCGGCAGAATTTTAAATTCGATAATCGAAAAAGTTCCGGAATCTCATTATCTGGACGAAGCGAAAAATCTTGCCGTGTATCATCATGAGCGTTGGGACGGAAAAGGTTATCCCACCGGACTTGCCGGCGAAACAATTCCTCTTTCGGCAAGGATTATGGCGGTTGCGGACGTTTTCGATGCGCTCGTTTCAAAGAGAAGTTACAAAGACGGTTTTCCTTTTGAAAAGGCATTGAATATAATTTTGGAGGAAAAAGGCACTCATTTTGATCCGAAATTGGTTGACGTGTTTCTTGCCGTCAAAGATAAGGTCAAAAAAGTTTCTGAAGAAAAAAACAAAAACGGAAGTGACATTTCATGAAGAAAATGATTTTGGTGTTGTCGTTCGTTTTAATGACTTTACCGCAGATTTGTTCGGCGGCAATTATCGACACCGCGCTTTATTTGGGAAATACAAATATTATGTATCCGGTGATTTTTACCGGCAACCCGGAAGCGGAAGGAAAAATCAATTCCGAAATTCGCAACGCCGTCAAAAATTTTACGGACGGCGTAAAAGCGGAAAGTGAAGAGTACGGCTCGCCCGCAGAAATAAGCGTCGGTTTTTCGATTCCCTGCAACGAAGAAAACGGAATTTTGAGCATAATCTTGGAAGAATATGTAAATTATGAAGGCTCCGCGCATCCGATGATTTTTCAAAGGACTTTGAATTTTAATTCCGATTCCGGCGTAAGATTGACCGTCGAAGGATTGAGCGAAATTGCAAAAGAAGAATTTGGAGAGTCCGCATATTCGCCGAAAAATATCACCCGGAAATTGAAGGCATTTGCGAAAAGTGAAGGGATTGAACTTTATCCGGACTTCAAAGAACTTGAAACGGTTCCGGAAGATTTTTATTTCGATTCCAATCTGCACGTCCGGTTCATTTTTCAAAAATATGACGTTGCGCCTTATGCCGTCGGGATAATCGACATTGATGCCGGCTGAAATTTGGGTTGACCGAAGGAATATAATATAAGGGGGGATCGGCGGCTCGATTTAAAAATTCCGCCGATTTTCAAGCAAAAAAAGGAGGATAAAAATTATGCGTGAACTTTTGGAAATGCTCGAACGCAACGCCCGGACTTCAACCGGAGAACTTGCCTCGATTTTGCAGAAATCCGAATACGAAATTGAAAAGGATATTGCCCGTTTGGAGAAAGAAAAAATTATTTTGTCTTACGGCGCGCTCATAAATTGGGAAAAATTCGGCGATGACACTGTGACGGCAATTATCGAAATAAATCTTACTCCCCAGCGTGAAGTGGGCTTCGATGCGATTGCCGAAAAGATTTTCCGTTTTGATGAAGTGCGGACGGTCTACCTTATGAGCGGAAGTTTTGATTTGCTTGTGATTATTGAAGGAAAATCCTTGAAAGACGTTGCAAATTTTGTAGCCAAACGCCTTTCGACAATCGAAGGCGTAACTCAAACGCGCAGCCATTTTATGCTGAAGGCTTACAAGAAAGACGGCGTAATCATTGATGATGAAGAGAAAGACGGAAGGTTGGTGGTCAGTCCGTGAACCGGAGCGACAAACTTTCAAATACGGTCAATTCCATTGCGCCGAGCGGAATAAGAAAATTTTTTGATATTGCCGCAAAAATGGAGAACGTAATTTCTTTGGGTGTCGGCGAGCCGGATTTTGTAACTCCTTGGACAATTCGTGAAAGTTGCATTTACGGGCTTGAGCGCGGGCGCACAAGTTACACGGCAAATCGCGGAACGCCGGAACTCCGTGAAGAAATTTCAAATTATTACAAACGCCGGCACGAATTGAATTACAATCCGGATACCGAAATTTTGGTTACCGTCGGTGCAAGCGAGGCGATGGATCTTGCCGTCCGTGCCGTCATAAATCCGGGAGATGAAGTTTTGATTCCGGAGCCCTGCTATGTTTCTTATCAGGCCTGCGCGATTCTTGCCGGAGGAGTTCCGGTGCCGGTTTCCACAAAAATCGAAAACGAATTTCGGATCACTCCGGAAGAATTGGAACCTTTCGTAACTCCCAAGACAAAAGTTTTGATTATCGGCTATCCCAACAATCCGACCGGCGCGATAATGACCCGGGAGGATTTGCTGAAAATTGCGGACTTTGCCGAAAAGCATGATCTGATTGTCATATCCGACGAAATTTACGGCGAATTGACTTACGGCGGCACTCACGAATGTTTTGCCGCCCTGCCGGAAATGAAAGATCGGACAATTCTTTTGAACGGATTCAGCAAGGCTTACGCGATGACGGGCTGGCGTATAGGTTACGCCGCCGGCAATCCGGATTTTATCGGCGCGATGACAAAGATACACCAATATACCATGCTTTGCGCGCCTATTACCGCGCAAATGGGAGCGGTCGAAGCACTCAGGCACGGCGAAAAATATATGAAAAAAATGGTCGCCGAATATGATCGTCGTCGAAAACTTATTTATGACGGTTTTCAAAAAATGGGCTTGAAATGTTTTGAGCCGAAAGGCGCATTTTATATTTTCCCGGATATTTCTTCGACCGGTTACACTTCGGAAGAATTTGCGGAAGAATTGATAATGAAAGAACACGTCGCACTTGTTCCGGGTACTGCTTTCGGAAAATCCGGCGCCGGTCATGTACGCTGTTCATATGCAACGGCGATCGATAAAATTTCGGAGGCTCTTGCGAGAATAGAAAATTTCCTGAAGAATCACAAAAAATAAATCGGCGGGGAGTGACAAATTTAAATGTCTTTCAGAGACACTTATGCCGAAATAAATCTCGGCGCAATAAAACACAATTTAACCGAAATACGCCGGCATATTTCACCGGACGCGAAACTTTGCGCGGTCGTCAAGGCAAATGCTTACGGTCACGGGGCGGTTGAAGTTTCAAAAATTGCCGCAGAAGTCGGAGCGGATTTTCTTGCGGTTGCAACGGTTGACGAGGCTTTGGAACTTCGACGCGCAAATTTTTCTCTTCCGATTTTGATTTTGGGAATTGTCCCGAAAGATTCGGCGGAAGTTTTGGTAAAGAATAAAATCACGTCAACGGTCGTCGATTTTGATTTTGCCGAAAAAATTTCAGCCGCCGCCGCAAAATTTGACATTCCGGCGAAAGTTCATTTGAAGATTGAAACGGGTATGGGCAGGATCGGAATTTTTCCGGAAGAAGCTGTTGAACTTGCAAAAAAAATTGACAACCTGCCGATGATTGAACTTGAAGGGGTTTTCTCACATTTTGCCGATGCCGATTCTGCGGACAAAACTTTTACCCGCCGGCAAATTGAAATTTTTGACGAAACGACGAAAAAAATCCGTGCCGCCGGCGTTGATGTAAAAATCCGGCATATTGCGGAATCAGCCGCAATTTTGGAAATTCCGGAAGCCCATTTTGACATGGTTCGTTCCGGCGTAATAACTTACGGTATGTATCCTTCAGATGAAGTCAAAAAGACAATCGACCTTCAACCAGCCATGAAACTTGTTGCAAAAATTGTTTGGCTGAAGAAAATTCCGAAAGGCACTTCGATAGGTTACGGGCGGCAATTTGTTGCGGAAAGAGATTCGGTTATCGCGACTTTGCCGATCGGATATGCCGACGGATACATTCGCGCTTATGCCGGATTTCACGCGGAAGTTTGCGGGAAACTTGCTCCGATTGCCGGGCGGGTTTGCATGGATCAGTTTATGCTTGACGTTACCGAAATTCCGGAAGTAAAAATCGGCGACGAAGTTATTTTGTTCGGCTCAAAAAAAATAAGTGCGGACGATGCCGCCCGGCACTTGAAAACCATAAATTATGAAGTTACCTGTCTTGTTTCCGAAAGAGTACCGAGAATTTACGTTTAGGTTTGCGGCGAAAAACTCAAAATTTTTAAAACGTAATTCGCGTATTTCGGATGCAAAGTCACGTTGACTACCAGCGAAGTTTTCTTTGCCAGGCAACCAATTCTTTTTGACCGAGCGGCAAGTCTATCGTCTGCCCGTTGTCATAGAAAAATTTGAAACGAACTTCCTTCGCAACCATTATGTCCTTTAAACTTGATTTCGGGAGGGCAACAAATATTTTGTTTTCGTTTCTCCAACGACCGGGAGTTTGTCTTGTTGCGGCGATCACTTCCCACGGTGCGCCGTCGGTAAAGAGTATGGCTTTCTTCAAAAGTTTTGCGTCGTCGTACCGATAATCCCAAAGGCTCAAATTCGCACCTTCAAGGTTTCCGTCAACGTCACGGGAAGCAAGAAATTCGGTCGTGGCATAATCTTCAAGCGTTGCCGTTTCGCGATGATCATAATGCCATGTATACGACTTGCCGAAAATACCGGCAATTATCAGCGCAATCCCCAACGCAGTTACAATTCTTTGCATGAGATCAAATTTTTACCGGCATCCGCAATCGCGATAACTTTCGTCACGATCGGCATAACAATAACCGTCACCGTAACAATAATTATCGTAATTCGATTGAGCCGCTTCGGTCACGGCAAAAAATCCGAACGCCGAAACCGCGACCAACGCTCCGAGAAAAATTTTCCTGAACATAAAACGCTCCTTTCTCAAACGAACCTTACGGGTACACCGTTTTTGGTGATTTTAACCCCGTCTTTGGGCGGCGGTTGCCGTCAGCAACAACTTTGAGTATCATCAAAACTTGAACGACAGCATTATCGGACATTTTGATAAAAAAAGCAATATTTTTCTTGTATTCTTGAATGCCCGGGACTTTGCTGCAACCGGTATTTTTACCGGAGAAAATTCTTTGCGACGGTCGAGGCAATTTTTTTCATTTTTTCGATCGTATCCGTGCGATCCTTCAAATTGTCATTCATCATCACGATTATCAAGTCTTTTGAAGAACCGAAACAAATTCCGCCTTCATGGTAAGAATCGTCACTTTCGCCGGTCTTGTGTGCAATATTCAGAAAAGGCAGGGCGGTCGGCAAACATTCTTCGGCCTCCTGCTTTAAAAGCCAGGAAATCATGAGTTGATCCGATTGATAATCCACACATTCATGATTGTAGATTTTTTTGAACAAATTCCCCAAATCTCTTGCCGAAGAATAATTCGATTCGCGTCCGCCGACAAGCATCATCTTGTGATTCAGCTTTGTATCGGAATAACCGTTTTCGGAAATATATTTGTTTATGTTTTCGATACCGAGCCTGTCGATCAAAATATTTGTGGCGGTGTTGTCACTCTGACTTATCATGAGTTCCAAAGCAAGCCTGACCGGAACTTCCCTGCCGGCACCGTAACCGGACAAAGAACCGGCTCCCCCGACAATATTTGCCGAATTTATTACAATCGGCTCGTCAAGCAAAAGACTTCCGTTTTTAACGTCGGACATGGCCTTTGCAAGGACAAACATTTTTATCATGCTTGCCGGTTGCATTTTTTTTGAATTGAAAATTACAGGCTCTTCATCAATTCCCGGTCGAAAAATGTAAACAGAATATCGGGACGAATCATCTCCCAGCGTTCTGCGGATAACATTCATAATTTCGCCCGAATCGTCAATTCTTTGATTTTCTCCGGAAATTTCGCTCCGTATGTTTTTTGTTTCCGGTTGAGCTTTTTTTGCCGGGCTTTTCATTCCGAAAAAGAAAAACGCCATACCGGACAATATTACCATCAAAACCAGATTAACGATTATCAAAACTTTTGTGCCGCGATCCAAAACATTCAACCTTTCAAAGTCGCAAATGTGAATACATTTCTTCCGTACAGGTGTCAAAATATATCGCAATCTCAAAATTTAAATTTTTAACCAACTTTTATTTCTTCGGCAACCATTTACACAAACCGCCGGAACACTCCAAAAAATAAAGTGCCGCCTTCATTCCGTCAACCGCAGAACTCATTATGCCGCCGGCATATCCGGCACCTTCCCCGATCGGAAAAAGTCCGGGAATGTTGACCGATTGAAAATTTTCCCGGTTTCTCAAAATTCTGCAGGGCGCACTCGTTCGCGTTTCAATTCCGGTCAAAGGAATATCCGGAGCCGCAAAATTTTTTATCTTGTCGTCCCAAAATTTTAAAGCGTTCTCCAAAGTACGGGAAACTTCCGCAGGCAAACATTTGTGAAGATCTGCCGGTTTAAAATTTCGCGGATAAGTCGGATTGACGGCAAAATCTCCGGATCCGAATTTTCCGGAAAGAAAATCCCCCGCACTTTGAACGGGCGCGAAATAATTTTTTCCCGCCGTTTCAAACGCAAGACTTTCAAAATGTCTTTGAAATCTCATTCCGGACAATACATCATTTCCGAAATTTTTAAAATCCGCCGCCGTCACCGTTACAAGCAAAGCGGAATTTGCGATACCGGAATTTCTTGCAAAATTACTCATTCCGTTTGTGACAACCCGATTTTTTTCGGAAGTCGCCGCAACGACGACCCCGCCCGGACACATACAAAAACTGTAAGCCCCGCGCCCGGTCGAATCGTCCCGGAAAGTCAGCATATAATCCGCCGCCGGAAGTTTCGGATTTTTGAAATCTTCCCCGAATTGAGCGCGATTTATAAATTCCTGCGGGTGTTCAATTCTCACACCAATCGCAAAAGGTTTAATTTCCATTGTAACTCCGCGCCGATTAAGCATTTCGTAAGTATCCCGCGCGGAATGACCGATGCCGAAAAAAACTTCCCGCGCCGGAATTTTTTCCGAATCGTTGACGATAACTCCAAAAATTTTTCCTTCCGAATCAATTTCAATATCCGTGACCTGCGAATCAAAATGAATTTTGCCGCCGAGCGAAATTATTTCCCGGCGAATATTTTTGACAACTTCCCGCAATCTGTCGGTGCCGATATGCGGCTTTTGCAAGTATAAAATTTCTTCCGGTGCGCCGGCTTTTACGAAAATTTCCAAAATTTCCCGCGTCAAATCGTCGTCAATTCGCGTCGTAAGTTTTCCGTCCGAAAAAGTTCCGGCTCCGCCTTCGCCGAATTGCACATTTGAATTTTCGTCAAGTTCGCCGCCGGCAAAAAAATTTTTGACCGCCGCAGTCCTTGAATCAATATCGCCGCCGCGCTCCAAAATTATCGGATTAAATCCGGCCTTCGCCAAAGTCAATGCCGCAAACATTCCCGCAGGGCCGAAACCGACGACAACCGGCGGAGAATTTTTTAAACTTTCCGGAAGAATTGCGCGTCGAAAAACATTTTCCGGACGTTCTTCAAAAATTTCTTTTATGTTCGGATTGTGACCGATTTTTATTTTGCCGGAAATTTCAATGTCCGCAATGTAAGTAAATTTTATTCCCGCGCCGTTTCTGCGTCGGGCATCGATTGCTTTGCGAACAATTTTCAGACCGCAAATTTTTTTCGGGGAGATTTTCAATTTTTCCGCCGCAATTTCCTCAAGACTTCGATCGTCCGAAAGATTGACGGCAAGATTGGTAATTCTTATTTTCAAAATCACACCTTCTTTCGGAATAACCTGATTATAACACCCGGAAAAAATTTTTGCAGGAAATTTAAAAATTTGAAAGAAAAAAACGGGGAAATTTCCGAAATGAAGTTTCTGCGGCATAAAAAGTTCCTTTTTTTGAAGTAAATCTGTTTACTTTTCGCCGCATCGGTCAAAAGAAGTTACTTCTTTACACTCCCTTCGCGGGTTGGCGGGTTTCTCCCGCATTTGTTACTTCCCGACCGAAATCATAAAGGGCGGCAAAGGGAGTTCCTTTTTAAGAATGGTTTTGCGGGTTCGAATCCCGCTCATATACTTCCCGCCGCTTTTTTGTTGACAAATGCGAAGTAAAAGTTATAATCAAATTGCGTGGAGGTGGAATTAAGGAAACGCTCATTTTTTTGTGGAAAGCTGTACAAATTTTAAATCCGGGAGAGAAATTTTTATGGCAAAAATTTTTGAAACGAAAATAAAATCAAATGCGGAAGTTGCCGAAAGTATTTTCAAACTTGAAATCGAATCGGCAAAACTTGCGGAACTTTCAAAAGCCGGGCAATTTGTTCAGGTGAAATTGCCCGCAGAAGAATTTACCCTGCGTCGTCCTTTGGGGATTGCCGGAACTTCAGGCGGCATTGTGAAAATTTTTTACCGTGTCGTCGGGAAGGGAACAAATTTTTTGTCGTCCCTCAAACCGGGAGAAATTTTGAATATCCTCGCACCTCTCGGAAACGGATTTAATTTGAATTTTGACGGTCAAATTTTGCTTGTCGGCGGCGGCATGGGACTTGCGCCCTTGCTTTGTGCGGCGGAACAATCTTCCGGTGCCGATGTTTTAATCGGCGGCAAAAATTCCGGAGAAGTCAAATTTTGGATTGAAGAATTTAAAAAAGTTTCGGACGAAATTTTTGTGACGACCGACGACGGAAGTTTCGGAAAAAGAGGTTTTGTCACGAATTTTTTGCCGGAGGTTTTGGTAAGAAAAAATTATTCAACCGTTTTGACCTGCGGGCCGGAAATTATGATGCGCGGTGTTGCAAAAATTTCCGGCGAATACGGATTATCCCCGCAAATTTCACTCGAAAAAAGAATGGCATGCGGTTTGGGCGCATGCCTGAGCTGTTCGATTGACACAAAGGGCGGAAGGAAAAAAGTTTGCAAAGACGGGCCGGTTTTTGATGCGGCGGATATTTTCGGCTGAAGAAATTTAAATAATTTCAGCCGCCATGACGTAATGGTAAAAAACCGGCGCGGTATATAAAATGCTGTCGAATCTGTCCAAAACTCCGCCGTGTCCGGGAATCAGAAAACCGGAATCTTTTATACCGACGTATCTTTTTATGACCGACTCCACCAAATCTCCGAGCGTTGCGACAACAGCCAAAAGTACGCCGGCGATTGCCATTTTTACAAGCGGAAAACCGAAAACAAAAGTTCCGAAAAGCACGGCGGTCAAAGTCGTTCCGACAACTCCGCCCAAAAATCCTTCGACGGTTTTTTTGGGGCTTATCGACGACGCAAGTTTATGCGCGCCTATTGCGGAACCGACGAAATAAGCAAATGTGTCGCTTGCCCATGTGCAGAGGAACAACACCCAGACAAGAGAACAGCCGACATCAAAATTCAGATTGTTGAACGAACTCAAAAGTTGGGAAAAATCAAAATTCAAAAACTCCGGAATGACCGAATTTAAATCGGCGTTTAAATTTGTCAGTTCTTCAAAAGGTCGCGTTTCTCCGGAAAAAAATCTCAACAAAATCAAATGAGCGAACGGCAATCCGATATACAAAACTCCGGCAACCGAAACACAGGCATCGGTCGGGCGCGTACTTCCGTAAAGCAGGACGGTCAGCAGAAATATTGCCAAAGTTCCCAAAGTTATGACCGCCAAAAGTTCTTCGATACTTCCGAGCCACGCGCAGAGCAAGATAAAAATCAAAGTCACCGCCCCGAAAATATATGTAACGGCAATTCCAATTTTTGAAAATGCATCGGCGTATTCATGCCAGGCGACAAGGGTCAAAAGTACCGCAAAAGCCGCAAAAGGTATACCGCCGTACTGAATCACAAACGCCGCAATCGTTATGCCGATTATCCCGGTGATTATTCTCAAAAACAAAACCGAAACACTCCCCGCCAAAATTTTTTCTTTCGGGAAAATTCTTTGCCGGCAAAGATTTTCCTGCCGGCATAAATTTTTCCGCCGGCTTGCAAAAATTTGGCGCGTGTTGTAAATTAACGACGAGGTGAAAAAAATGAAAATTTTTAAAAGGCTTGCACTCATGACTTTGATGATGACAATGATTCACGGCACGACTTTTGCCGAACCGATAACTTTGCGCGGAATAGTCGAGGGTTTTTACGGCGCGCCCTGGACTTTCAAGGCAAGAACGGAAATGATGAGTTTTTGCCGCAAAAATAATTTGAACGCTTACATTTATGCACCGAAAGACGACGCATTTCACCGGGACAAGTGGCGGGAACCTTATCCGGAAAACAACTTGGAAGATATGAAAATTCTCGTCGATACCGCGAAAAAAAATAACGTGCGCTTTATTTTTGCAATTTCGCCCGGACTTGATTTGAATTACAAGGGCAAAAAAGGCGACGAAGATTTTGATTTGATGCTCCAAAAAATTGAGTCGGTTTATAAAATCGGCGTTCGCGATTTTGCCGTTTTCTTTGACGACATCAAAGACGACGACGGAAAAAATCAGGCGGAATTTTTAAACAAACTTCAAGACGCTCTGCTCAAAAGGCACACGGATATTGCACATTTGATAACCGTTCCGAAAGAATATTTTTACGATGACATGGTGAAGGGCGGCAAGGGCAAGGCAAAACCTTACACGGAAGATTTTGCCAAAAATCTCGACAGGCGGATTTTGGTTCTTTATACCGGCAAAGGAGTCGTCTGCGAAGGAATTTCGGATTCGGAACTTGCGGCGGCAAACAAATTGTACGGGCGGGATCTCGGCGTATGGTGGAATTATCCGGTCAACGATTATCCTTTGACGGAAAACGGAAATCGGGAAGTCAAACTTGCACTCGGCGCGATTGAAAATTTGCCCAAAACAAATTTGCCGGCAATTTTTTTCAATCCCATGAGCCGCCCGGAACTTTCAAAAATTGCACTTGCAACCGGAGCAAATTATGCCAACGCGCCGGCGATGTATGATCCGGAAAAGGCTTGGAATACGGCGATCGACAATCAATTCGGGGAAGTCGCGCCGGCAATGAAAGTTTTTGCAAGTCATTCAAGACACCTGCAAAATTCTTGGGCAAACGTCGGAAAAGCCGATGCGCCGGAATTTACGACGGCTGCATATTTGGTCATAAACGCTTACAAAAAGGGCAAGTCGGCGGATTTTACCGCAATCGACGAGATAATTGACGAAATGGAAAAATCGGCGGATATTCTGCTCAAAAATATGAAACGCGAACCCCTGCGTGAATGTCAATTTCAGCTTGAACAATTCCGCAGACTTGCGCGGGCGGATCGTCTTGCCGTACAGTCTTTGAAAGACAAAAAATTGCATCCCCGTTTGAGAATGCTCCGGGAAGAAATTTCCCTTCATGAATCGGAGGCCGTACTTTCCGAAAATGTTGCAAGAAAATTTATCGACGACGTTATCGAACTTTTCCCGGAAACGAAAAAGAAAAAGTAATTCGCATATTTGAAAAATCTTAAAAATTCGCCGCAATTTAAATTTGCCGGGCGATTTTTTTTACGAAATTGCGAAACCCGGACTTGCCGAAAAAATCATTTTGTATTAAATTATTGCCCGGTTTTAAATTTTGAAATTCGGAGGTTTACATAAATATGATTATCGTAATGTCGCAGGGAGCGACCAAAGAAAATATTGATGCCGTAGTCAGAAAATTGGAAGCGCGGAATTTGCGCGCTCACCTTTCGACCGGTGAAGAAAGAACCATTGTCGGCGTTATCGGCGACAAAAAAATTATTGCCAATCTTGAAATGAATATGATGGACGGTGTTGAAAAGACCGTTCGCATTACCGAAAAATATAAACTTGTCGGGCGCGACTTTCACCCGGAAAATACGATTATAAAAATCGGCGACGTTGAGATCGGCGGCAACGAAATTGTCGTTATGGCGGGTCCCTGTTCCGTTGAAAGTTTTGAACAGGTCAGAGAAACCGCCGAATCCGTCAAAAAAGCCGGCGCAAAAATTTTGCGCGGCGGTGCTTTCAAGCCCAGAACTTCTCCTTACGATTTTCAGGGGCTGGGCGAGGACGGCTTAAAAATTCTGCGCACGGTTGCCGACGAATTTGATTTGAAAGTCGTCACCGAAATTGTGGATAAAGACGATATTGAAGTTATAAGCGAGTATGCCGATATTTTGCAGGTCGGTGCGCGCAATATGCAAAATTTTCAAATGCTCAAGGCTTTGGGAAAATGCAACAAGCCGGTTATGTTAAAGCGCGGTCTTTGTGCAACAATCAGCGAATGGCTTAACGCCGCCGAATACATAATGATCGGCGGAAACGAAAATGTAATGTTCTGCGAGCGCGGTATCAGAACTTACGAAACTTTCACCCGGAATACTTTGGACTTGTCGGCTGTTGCGGCAATAAAAGAACTTTCACACCTGCCGATAATAGCGGATCCCAGTCACGGTACCGGGCGCAGAAAAATGGTTGCGCCGATGGCACGCGCCGCAATAGCTGCAGGTGCCGACGGCTTGATGATTGAAGTTCATCCTCAGCCGGAAGTTGCCCTTTCGGACGGGGATCAATCACTCACTCCGGCAGATTTTCAAAAGATGATGCAAGACCTGCGCGGCATTTCAAAAGTAATGGGGAAAACGATATGAACGAAAAAATTTGTCCGGCAATGGATGCCTGCGACTTGACGGAAATTGCCGAAAGGATGCCCGGCGGTTTCTTTGTCTATCGCGACGACGAAAAAGGGACGATTATTTATGCCAACAATGTTGTCTTTGAAATTTTCGGTTGCAAAAATGCGGAAGAATTCGCCGAATTGACGGGCGGGACTTTTCGCGGAATGATCTGTCCCGAAGATCGTGAAAGGGTTGACGGGGAAATTTTTAATCAGATCAAAACTCACGAAAAACAAATAGATTACGTCGAATACAGAATTGTTCGACGCGACGGAATTATGCGTCGAGTAAACGATTACGGGCGGCGCGTCCATACAAAATATTTGGGTGAAGTCTATTATGTTTTTATAAACGACATAACCGAGCAGCATAAGGTAAAAAAGGAAAGCCGGCGCAGGGAAAAAGTTATCGAAGGTCTTTCGACGGATTTTCTTTCGATTTATCTTCTGAATCTTGACACCGGAAAAATGAGAACTTACCGAAATCAAAGCGAATATTTCAAAAAAATCACACGGAATTTTGCAAAGACCGATGAATACGACGGTAAAGAAATTTTTTCCGTCTATGCCGAAAAGTTTATTTTGCCCGAAGACCGGGAAGTTTATCTTTCGGAAATTGAAATAAATCATATTCGCGAACGCTTGAAAAATGAAAATTCGTATACCGTAAATTACCGTTGTTTCGGTGAAAACGATTCCACCGTTTACAGCGAAATGGTTATCATAAAAACGGAAGAAGATCATGACGAAGATCACGTCATTATAGGCTATCGCGATGTGACGGCACAAACTCTTCGTATTCAAAAACAGCTTTCCGAAAAAATTGCACTCGAAACCGATCTTGAACGCGAAAAGCGCGCAAATGAAGTAAAATCCTCTTTCCTCTTCAATATTTCGCACGATATAAGAACTCCCATGAACTCGATAATGGGATTTACCGCGCTGGCTCGAAAGAATATTGACAATCCGGCGAAATTGGAACTTTATCTTTCAAAAGTTGACGAATCAAACAAACACTTGCTTGCACTTATCGACGATCTTTTGGAAATGAGCCGGATTGATTACGGGCGTTTCAAACTTCGATCCGATATATGCAATTTGAGGGAAGAACTCGGAATTGTCGTCGATATGTTCAAGGGAGTTGCCGACGGAAAGAAAATTTCGATTGAGGAAGATATAAATTTGACGGAAGAAAACGTAAAAGTTGACGTTTCCGGCTTCAGTCGAATTATGGGAAATTTGCTCGGCAACGCGGTCAAATTTACTCCGGAAGGCGGAACGGTGAAAATTTCCGCACGGCAAAAACAGGTTTCAAAATCCGGATATGCCCGTTATGAATTTTCCGTAAGCGACAACGGGGTGGGAATGACGGAAGATTTTATGCGCCGAATGTTTGAATCTTTTGAGCGGGAAGAAAATTCCACACGATCCGGAGAAATCGGCACCGGACTCGGCTTGACCATTGTAAAAAAACTTTTGGACATGATGGGCGGTTCAATCGCCGTCAAGAGCAAAAAAGGCGAAGGCTCCACGTTTACCGTAGATCTTCCGTTGAAATTTGCCGTCGAAACTTCCGACGCCGAAAACGTTATTCCGGAAGTTCACAAAGAAGCCGGAGTTCACAGAATTTTGCTTGTGGAAGATATTGAGGTCAACAGACTTTTGGCCGAAACCGTTCTGACGGAATACGGTTTTTGGGTCGAATCCGTTCCGGACGGTTGCGACGCGGTCGAAGCGATAAAAAATCACCCGCCTTACTACTATGATTTAATTTTGATGGATATTCAAATGCCGGTGATGAACGGGTACGAAGCGACGCGGGCTATCCGGGCTTTGCGCCGGGAAGATACCGCAACTTTACCGATTGTTGCTTTGAGTGCAAATGCAAGGGAAGAGGACAAAAAAATGAGTATGGAAAGCGGAATGAATTCTCACGTTGCAAAACCTTTCGATATTGCACATTTGATTGAAACGGTCGGAGAACATATTGCAGCGCGCAAAAGATAGATTGACACCGATTAAAGGCGGGTGTTAAAATTCTTTGAAAATATTCCGAAAAATTATTTTACGCGGAAAATAAATGACCGGCTCAAAAAATTCCGAAACTAAAGGAGGGCGAAATTTATGGACGCTTTACTTCTTTCAAGATTGCAATTCGCGATTACGACGGTTTATCACTTTCTGTTTGTCCCGGTGACTTTGGGACTTTCAATCTTTGTGGCTCTTCTTGAAACGTGGTATGTAAACAGCGGGAGTTATGAAGAGCGGATAAAATTAAAAAAACTTGTGAAATTTTTCGGAACGATATTTTTGATTAACTTTGCGATGGGTGTCGTTACCGGAATTGTTCAGGAATTTCATTTCGGAATGAACTGGTCGGAATATTCCAGATTTATGGGTGATATTTTCGGCGCACCGCTTGCCCTTGAGGCACTGACCGCGTTTTTTATCGAATCGACTTTTATCGGAATTTGGATTTTCGGGTGGGACAAGTTGAGCGAAAAAATGCACTGCCTGTGCATTTGGCTTGTTGCGTTCGGCAGTAACCTTTCGGCATTTTGGATTTTGGTAGCCAATTCATTTATGCAACATCCGGTCGGTTATGCGATTGAGGACGGGCGTGCGGTGATGACAAGTTTGTTCGACTTGATTTTCCACCGCTACGTTTTCGGCGAATATACTCACGCGCTTTTCTCCGGAATTTCGACGGCGGGATTTTTGGTAATTGTCGTCAGTGCATGGAAGATTGCCGCCGATGAAGTTTCGCGGGAAATGTTTGTAAAGACCCTGCGCCGCGCCGTACTCTTTACATTTATCGGAATTATGGGCGTTATGGGATCCGGTCATTTGCACACGCAATATCTCGCGCAGGCAAATCCGATGAAACTTGCTTCTTTTGAGGCACTTTGGGAAACGGAAAATCCGGCGCCTTTCGCACTTTACGCGGATATAAATCAAGATGCCGGCAGAAATGATTCCGAAATTGCCGTGCCGATGTTGTTTACTTTTATGTTACACAATTCTTTTGAAGGCGAAGTCAAAGGCATTAACGATCTTCAAAAGGAGGCGGTCGAAACTTACGGCAGCGGTTATTACGTTCCGGACGTTTTCGGTATGTTTTGGAGTTTCCGGGCGATGGTCGGTGTCGGCGGCTTAATGTTGGCAATAGTTTTCGTGACGGGAATTTTGGTATTTTTCCGGCGAAAATATATCAAAGATTATTCCTGCGTTTTAAGAATGATGCCTTTACTTTTGCCCCTGCCGTTTGTTGCAAATTCCTGCGGTTGGTATATTGCGGAAGCCGGGCGGCAGCCTTGGATTGTCGTCGGGTTGCAAAAGACGATAAACGCGGTCAGTCCGAATCTTACCGCCGGCGAAGTTTGGATAACTTTGATCGGATTTACGGCGATATATCTTTTCCTTGCCGTTGTCGCAATTTTCACGGCAATACACTTTATCAAACGCACGAAGATTGACGAAAGTATTTAAAAAATGAAAAAGGTTTTACTCGCGATTCTTGCGTCGGCAATTTTATTTGCAATATCTTTGCCGGCGCATAAAATTTTGGTGACGGCTGAAACTCCGGCGGGAAAAGTTTTTGTAACCGAAACCGACGCAAAAAAAAATACGCCGCTCGTTATCGAATTTATACACTCGGTGCAAAAAACTCCGGTCATTGAAGAATTGGAATTTGACGGCGAAAATTTTGTCCTTTTGCGGACGAAGTATAAATCGCAGGGAGTGGGCTTGCCTTTCATGGAAAGTGACGGAGTTTTTCGTGAAGAGGACGGATATTTTGTAATGGACAACATGAACCGCCCGCTAAAAAATTTGTCGCTCCGGACGGGTAAAGGGACAAAACTTACGATAAATCTTGCCGGCAGACAAATAAAACTTTACGAAAAATTTCCGCCCGGCACAAAGATAAACTTTTCCGAAATTTGAAATATTGTCGGAATTTATTTTGAAGGGAATTGCAGATGATTGAAAAAATTTTGAGTCGGGCACATGAAAAAGCGATTGCCGGCGAACGATTGGACTTTGACGAAATTCTTGCACTTTACCGGGAAAACGACTTAATTTTTTTGGGACGGACGGCTCAAAAGATGAAAGAACGCAAGACCGGGAAAAAAGTATTTTACAAAATCAACAGACACATAAACTTGACGAATGTTTGCGAATCGAATTGTCCGCTGTGTGCTTTTCAATGCCGGAGCGGGGACAAGCGCGCTTATACTCTCGAACTTCCGGAAATTGAGAAAATGCTTGAAGATTTTTCGCAAGTCAAAAGTCTTTCCGAAATTCATTTGGTCAGCGCACTTCACCCGGTCAAGAATTTTGATTATTATCTTGATGCGATCAAACTTGTAAGAAAGCATTTTCCGCTCGTCGAAATAAACGCTTTTACGCCGGTTGAGGTTGCACATTTTGCAAAGATGACCGGTGAAAGTTTTGAAAATATTTTAATCGAACTGAAAAAAGCCGGCGTTGATTCGTTACCGGGCGGCGGCGCGGAAATTTTTTCGGCGCGGGTAAGAGAAATAATTTGCCCCAAAAAAGCGACCGGCGAAGAATGGCTCGAAATTATGAAACTTGCTCACGGATTGAAATTTAAAACAAATGCGTCAATTATGTTCGGTCATATTGAAACAATCGAAGAAAGAGTTGAGCATTTGCTGAAATTGCGAAAACTTCAAGACGAAACCGGCGGCTTTAAATCAATGCTGCTGTTTCCGTTTCACCCGGCAAATACGGAACTCGGCAAAAAATATAATCTGCGCGGGCCGGGTTCCCACGAAAATTTGAAAATGCTTGCACTTGCCCGGCTTGTTTTGGATAATTTTGAAAGATTTAAGGCTTTTTGGATAATGTTGACCTTGCCGGTTGCGGAGCTTGCTTTGTCTTTCGGTGCGGACGATTTGGACGGGACAATCGGCGAAGAAAAAATAATTCACGCGGCGGGAGCCGGTGAATCACTTTTTATGACGGAAGAAAAAATCAAAAAGATAATTTCCGATGTCGGATATTCGGCGGTTAATGATTGGGAAAAGGCTTAAAGCGAATTGACAAAATCGCCGGTCTGCAATTTTATTTTGCTTTGTTCTTCGGTTACAAAATTCATTCCCCAAGCAAAATCTTCGCCTTCCGAAAAGCCGCGTTCAATCAGTCGGTTTCTGTATGCGTTGTAATTGTGCATTTTGAAAAACAGAAAAGTTATTGCCTTTCCCTTCAGATCGCGCATGATTTTAGCCAAAACTTCAAAAGTTTCCGGATTCGACGAATCTGCAAAAATATCGTCGGATTTCTGACCGAACAAAATTTTTATACTCTCAAAAATATTTCCGGGAGCGAAAAAAATTCTGCGGCGGTGAACTTGAACACGGGCAAGCCATTGTCCCTGCTTTAAAAGATTTTCCGTGTGTTTGTGAAGAGTCCGGCTTATCCCGGAAAAAATTTCAACGTCAAACCAGGGAGTCTTTGCAAAATTTTCCAAAAAGAGCCGGTCAAAAATATCGTCCGCGTCAATTCCCAAACTTGACTGCCCGGCATAATGATAAAAACTCTTTTCAAGTTTGTCGGTCGG
>CAJOPK010000110.1 GCA_905236255.1 uncultured Selenomonadaceae bacterium
TAAGCACACCCCTACTACTACTACTTCTAAATTTTAAATAATATACAAAGGAAAAATCCCGGACGTTTCATAAATTTTTCGGAATATCCCACAAAAGAAACATTATTTTAATTTTGTTTCTTCCGCAAGTTTGTGAATCATTTTAAAACGATACATCAAAGCAGGACGACTCAAAAAAATCTTTTCCGCCAATTCGCCGACCGTACAATCCGGATTATCCAGGCGAATTTTCATCGCCTGCCTTAAAATTTCTTTTACCCTTACATTTGCGGCAATCAAAATTTTTATGTCCTCAAGTTGTCTTTGTGCCGCATTGACCGCTTTATCGACATTTGCGGTTTCACAGTTTACGATTCGATTGACCTGAGAACGAACTTCCTTGACATTCCTTGCAATTTCAAAACGTTCGGCGGCGGCGGCGGCTCCCGTCATTCCCAAAAAATCACAGATCATATCGCCTTCACGAATATAAACGACAAAATCATTTCCCCTTTCGTAAACCGTTGCGTTAAATTCAAGTTGATTTAAAAGTTTCAGGGCAAAATTGGAAGTATCTTCATTTTCGGAAGCGATTTCCAAACGATAATGACTTTCCGGGCGGTTTACCGTGCCGCCCGCCAAAAATGCTCCGCGCAACCATGCAATTTTGAAAATTCTGCGCCGGGTATGACCGGACGAATCGAGATTTTTCAAGAAAAATTCGGTTTCCGGCGTGGAAAAAATCCTGACGACGTAGCGCATGGTTTTACGAAGTTTTTTTGTTCTTACGGCGGCAATTTCGATTTTTGCGCCGGGAAAAAGTTTTTTCGCGAGAGTTATTACTTTCCGGGCGACTGCCGCATTTGAATTTGCAAATTCGGCTCTGTCCTCCGAAATAAACGCGCCCACCTTTAAAAGCGCGGCAAGTTCCGCTCTCAAAATTTCCTGATCTTCGTCAAAAATTCTTGCAAGTTCGTTTTTGACTTCATAAGCGTAAGAAGGCAAAACTTATCTCCTCCGTAAACAGTGGTGTCGGTTGCCGGAAAAACTTTTCACTATCCGTCTGACCATCTAATCCTTACTCTTAACAGTTGCGCCCGCAGTAAGGACAAATTGCAACGCCTCTTCCGAACTCATATCGACCGGAACGATTTCCGATTTTTTTACGAAAAGATTTATCCCCGCCGTCATATTCATGCTCCACGGGACAAATACGCAGACATATTCGTCGCCGAGCTTTTCACGAATTTTTTCCGGAACGCCGTGCATCAAAAAACCCAATACCATAGATTGTTGATAGGGAACGAGTACAATTTTTTGAAACATTGAATCGGATTCCAAAAGAGCCGTAGAAAATTTTTTGACAGATCCGTAAATAAATTTTACGACCGGGATTTTGTCCAAAAACCATTCGCCGAATTCGATAAATTTTTTTGAAATTCTGTGACCGCTCAAAAGACCGATCAGCCAAATTGAAATTATTATCGTGACAAGTCCGGCTCCCGGAAATTTCATCGGCAAATAATCGCCTATCGTGTGTTCGGTAAATTCAAGCAAAGTGATGACCACAAAGGCGGTGATTGCGACGGGAATCATCACAATCAAGCCGTCAATGAAGTCCTCCGAAATTTTTCCGGCAAGAGTTTTTTTCTTTTCGATTTCTTTCAAAATCGTTCACCTTCGATTTGTTTACAAATTTTTAAGCTGATTTATTCTTCCTTCGACGGAAGAAATTTTTTCGGCAGCGGAGGCAAGTTTTTCGCGTTCGGCTTGAACGACTTCCGCCGGTGCCTTGCTTACAAATTTTTCGTTTTTGAGTTTGCCTTCGGTAGCCGCAATACCTTTCTTGAGTTTCTCAAGTTCTTTTGTAAGGCGGGCGATCTCTTTTTCCGTGTCGATCAATCCTTTGAGCGGAAGGAAAATTTCAACGCCTTCCGCAACTCCGGCAAGTGCATGATCCGGTTTTTCTGCGGAGAAATTGACCGGTGCGGCGGCGGCAAGTTCCGAAATGTAACCGACGTTTGCCCGGAAAATTTCGGCAAGTTTTTCGTCGGAAATCTTCAAAACAATCTCCGCTTTTTTGCGCGGTTCGATACCGACTTCCGTTTTCAAATTGCGAATGACTTTAATGACTTCCATTATTGAAGTCATTTTACTTTCCGAGTCTTCGTCAATTTCGCCGGACTCCACCCAATCGGCAAGCATTATGCTTCCCTTGACATTCGGAAGTTTTTGCCGAATTGCTTCGGTGATAAACGGCATAAACGGATGGAGCAGACGCAACGATTTTTCCAAAACGGTATTCAAAACATAGAGCGCGGTCATTTTCGCTTTTTCATCGTCCCCGTACAAACGGGCCTTTGTGAGTTCGATATACCAATCGCAAAATTCCGACCAAATAAATTCATACATAAGGCGCGCCGCTTCACCAAGTTCAAATTTGTCAAGATTTTCGGTAACGCCGTTTCTTGTCTTGTTCAGCCGGGAAATAATCCACTTGTCCGCAAGCGTCAAATCTTCCGGAGCCGGTTTAAAATTCGTGTCGAAATTCTCAAGATTCATAATCAAAAATCTTGACGCATTCCAAATTTTATTTGCAAAATTGCGCGCAGATTCCACACGCGACCAATAAAATCTCAAATCGTTTCCGGGCGTATTGCCGGTGACAAGCATAAAGCGCAGAGAGTCCGCGCCGTATTTTTCAATAACTTCAACCGGATCTATGCCGTTGCCGAGAGATTTCGACATTTTCCTTCCCTGTTCGTCGCGAA
>CAJOPK010000111.1 GCA_905236255.1 uncultured Selenomonadaceae bacterium
AACATTGTGCCGCGATCCTGCAGATTGAAAATCCCGTAGCCGGTAGTTTCGCCTTCTTCAAAAGCGACAAGGCTCCCGCGTGAACGTCCGGGAATATCGCCTTTGTAAGGTTCGTAACCGTGAAAGACGTGATTCATTATGCCGTTGCCCTTTGTACTGGTCAAAAGTTCCGAACGGAAACCGATAAGACCGCGCGCCGGAATCAAAAAGTTCAGGCGCATATAGCCGGCGACTTCGTGCATATCTTTCATTTCGGCTTTTCTTCTGCCGAGTGACTCCATGACCGTCCCCATGTATTCCTGCGGAACTTCGACGGTCAAATTTTCGATAGGCTCAAGTTTTTGCCCGTTGACCATTTTATAAACGACTTCCGGCTTGCCGATTTGCATCTCGTAACCTTCCCGGCGCATCGTTTCAATCAAAATCGAAAGGTGAAGTTCGCCGCGCCCGCTTACTTTGAAAATATCGGCGGAAGAAGTTTCTTCAACGCGCAAGGCAACATTTGTTTCGGCTTCTTTAAAAAGTCTGTCGCGAATGTGGCGGCTTGTAACAAATTGACCTTCACGCCCGGCAAAGGGACCGTTGTTTACGCCGAAAGTCATGCTCAAAGTCGGCTCGTCAACGCGAATTGAAGGAAGGGCTTCCGGATTTTCGACATCTGCGACGGTATCTCCGATTGTGGCTTCGGTCAATCCGGTAAGCGCGACAATTTCGCCGGCTTCGGCTTCTTCCGTTTCAACGCGATTCAAGCCGTCGTAAGTGTAAACCCTGCCGATTTTGGCTTTTTTGACTTCGCCCTCGCTGACTATCGCGACCTGTTCGCCCGGCTTGATTTTTCCGCGCTGAATACGTCCGATAATAATTCTTCCGACATAATCATCGGCAACCAAAGTTGTGACGACCATTTGCAGGGGAGCGTCGGCATCGCCTTCCGGCGCGGGAATTTCCTTTATTATCGTTTCAAGCAAAGGCTGAAGATCGCCGTCAGGATCGTCCGGATTTAATTTTGAAATTCCGGCTTTTGCCGCCGTGTAAATCACCGGGAAATCAAGCTGTTCATCGTCCGCATCCAATTCCATGAAAAGTTCCAAAACTTCGTCGTAAACTTCATCGACGCGCGCATCCGGTCTGTCGATTTTGTTTATTACGACTATCGGCTTGAGTTTGTGTTCCAATGCCTTACGCAAAACATATTTTGTCTGCGGCATGGGACCCTCAAAGGCATCAACCAGGAGCAAAACGCCGTCAACCATATTCAAAACGCGCTCGACTTCGCCGCCGAAATCCGCATGACCGGGAGTATCGACGATATTTATTTTTATTCCCTTGTAAATTATTGCCGTGTTCTTTGAAAGGATTGTAATCCCGCGCTCGCGCTCCAAATCTCCGGAATCCATTACGCGCTCGGCAACGTGTTCGTTTTTGCGGAAAATATGACTTTGTTTAAGCATCGCATCGACCAAAGTTGTTTTGCCGTGATCGACGTGTGCAATAATCGCAATATTTCTTCTCTCCGAATTTACTCCCATTAAAAGATCTCCTCTCAAAATTTGTTTCAAAAACGGAAGTATTTTATATTTTAGATAAAGTATTGTCAAATCGACAAAGTGAATTTATCAAAGATTCTTCAAACAAAAAAACGGCAAATTTTTAAATCTGCCGGTTAAATTCATTCGTATCTCAATGCGTCAATCGGATCAAGTCTTGCCGCCTTCCTCGCCGGCAACATTCCGAAGAATATCCCGACGAAAAGCGAAAATCCGAAACTTGCCACAATACTCGCTCCGCTTATGACCGTCGTAAAATTGCCGAATTTTGAAATTGCCTGCGCCAGACCGATCCCAAGAAAAATTCCGATAATGCCGCCCAAAATGCTTATCATTGTCGATTCAATCAAAAATTGCATCATTATGCTGTTGTAAGTTGCACCGATCGCCTTGCGAATACCGATTTCCCTTGTCCTTTCCGTGACGCTGACCATCATTATATTCATGATTCCTATGCCGCCGACGATCAGGGAAATTCCGGCAATGGATCCGAGCAAAAGAGTTATCATTGTTGTGGTTTCGCTCATTGTTTCCATTAAGCTGGTCAAATTTCTGACATTAAAATCATCGTCCGAACCTTCCCGAATCCTGTGTCGTTGGCGCAAAAGTTTTTCTATGTTTTCCTGAACTTCGTCCATTTTGTCGGAACTTGCAACCTGAACGTTTATATTCCGGACATAAGTTATCCCGATTAAACGCTCCTGCGCGGTCGTCAAGGGAATCAAAACAACGTCGTCCTGATCCTGCCCGACGCTTGACTGACCCTTGCTTGCCAAAAGCCCGATAACCGTGTAAGGCGCGTTTCCTATGCGAATTTTTTTGCCGACCGGATTGACCGTCCCGAAAAGATTTTGAGCGACGGTCGTACCTATTACCGCAACACGATTGCGAACATCGACATCATGCTCGCCGAAAAAAATTCCGCTCTGTAAAGTCAAAGATTGAATCGAAACATATTCCGGGATAACTCCGGTGACCGTCGTATTCCAATTTTCGTGACCGTAAACCACCTGATAAGACCCTTGAACGGTCGGCGAAACATAAGCAACATCTTTGATTCTCTTTTTTATGGCTTCGGCATCATCATAAGTCAAAGTTATGACCGAGCCGGCAGCTCCGCGAACACCGCCGCGATTTGAACTTCCCGGCATTACCATCAGCATATTTGAGCCGAGTCGGGAAATGGAATCGACCACATTTTTTTTGACACCCATACCAACGCTGACCATCGCAATAACTGCGGAAACGCCGATAATTATTCCGAGCATCGTCAAAATTGTCCGGAGCTTGTTTGCTATCAGACTCAAGCCGGCCATTTTAAGCAATTCGGTGAAAAGCATAACGTCCTCCGTGCAAATTTCTTAAACAAAATCGCCGATAACAAAAAATACCGCCAAACCTTTGGCATAGATTTTTCCTTCACAATCGACAATGCAACATTCACAGGTGACGGTTTCCCTGCCGTCGTGCAAAATTTTTGCGTCGGTCATGATTCGCGTGTTTATCGGAACGGCGTGCATGAAATCTATTGTCATCGAAACGGTCACCACGCGTTTGTTTCGAGCCATGCAAGCCGCGCCCATTGCCGTATCAATCATTGTTGTCAAAACTCCGCCGTGAGCCGTCGAATGTAAATTTGTATGTTTTTCGGCGACAGCCAACTCCAAACGAATCCCGCCGTCATTTGTCGGAACGACTTCCATTTCGAGGGTATCGGTTATAATGTTGTCATGACAGAATTTTATGATTTGTTCTTGCGAAGGTTGATTCAAAATTTTTCACTTCCCGAAAATATTTAATAAAAAATGGTCGGAGCAACAGGATTTGAACCTGCGACCCCCTGCTCCCAAGGCAGGTGCTCTGCCAAACTGAGCCATGCCCCGACGTCCGGGAAATTTTATAAAAACATTCTCAAACTGTCAAGAAGCAAAAAAAGCATTCCGGGAGTTGTCAACTACCCGGCAAGTCGTACGGAATGTCAATATTTTGACCGGTTCGATTCGTTTTCTTCATTCAAAGATTTTTCGATAAGCAACCGGAGCGATTCAAAAAAACTTCCGCCGAGTTCGGACATTTCGGCTTTCGGTGTTTTGTAATGATTTCTCCTGGCCGCCCGACGTGCTTTTTTTGCAATATGCCTTTCCATTAAGAGGCGGTCTATGTTTTCGTTCGTGTAAATTCGTCCGCTTTGATGAATTGCATAAGCCTTTTTGCCCAAAACCATGGCCGCCAATCCGTAATCATGCGTGACAACTATATCGCCTTCGCGACAGGAATTTATCAGGGCAATATCGACGGCATCCGAGCCGGCTCCGATTGTTTCGACCCGGCTGTAATCTGAAGTCAAAATATGATTCGTGTCGCAAAACAAAATCACCGGCACACTCATTTTTTTTGCAACCGATTCAACTTGTTTTACGACCGGACACGCATCGGCATCAACAAGTATTTTCATGGCGAAAACTCCCCGAAAAAATTAACCCTTGAAAAGCTGAACCCAGTAATGTTTGTAATCGGTATCCGGCGCGTTTATGTACCCGACACCGAGCCGACTGAATTTTGCATTTAAAATATTTTCCCGGTGTCCCGGCGAATTCATCCATGATTCGACGACGGCCGCCGAAGTGCGCTGACCGGCGGCAATATTTTCACCGACGACGCTGTAAGAACTTTTTATGACCGTGAAACATGAAGAACCGTTCGGGCGGGTATGCGAAAAACTTTCCGGCAATTCCTCCGCCCGAACTCCGGCGGCACGCATCAGATCCGGCGAAAGTTTCAGGGGGGCTATTCCGAGTTTCGCCCGCTCAATGTTGACCAATTCCAAAACTTCCGCCGCAAAATTTGCCGAAACCGTCGTTTCACCCTGCCAACGTGCGGAATTTGCGGAGGCCGCAAAACCGGAATTCGCAAAGGCAATCATCAGAACCGGTACAAACAACATAATCAAAAATTTTCTCATATTATGATCCTCCGATTTAAAAATCGCGTTCTTTGCGGATAACATTTCAATTATTCCGCGTATTTTTTTCTTCCAATCTTACAATTCCCCTGCAAAATTCGCCAATCAATTTTTTGAAATCCGTCAAAATTTGGCGTTCGTTTTCAAAAATTTTAAAGCGCAATTATTAAAATTTCATTAAACTTGTATCGTCGTCCGGTCAATTTTACTTTACTTTTGGCGAATCGAAATTATAATAAGAGCCGTATAAATTTTGAGGAGGAAAAATTTTTATGAAAAAATACAATACCGCCATTGTCGGAGCAACCGGTGCGGTCGGTCGGGAATTTTTGAGATTGATTGAGGAAAGAAAATTTCCTTACGCCGAATTGAAATTGCTTGCGTCGTCGCGTTCCGCCGGCAAGAAAATCAATTTCATGGGCAAGGAATACACCGTCGAAGAAACCACCGAAAACTCTTTTGAGGGAATGGATTTCGTCCTCTTTGCGGGCGGATCGGCAAGCAAACTTTTTGCGCCGGCGGCAGTCAAAGCGGGGGCGGTCGCCATCGACAATTCTTCAACTTTCAGAATGGATCCGGAAGTTCCGCTTGTCGTGCCGGAAGTAAATCCGCAGGCAATTTCGCGCAACAAGGGAATAATTGCCAATCCGAATTGCTCGACAATTATAATGGTCATGGCACTCAAGCCGCTTTATGAAATTTCCAAAATTCGGCGCATTGTCGTTTCGACTTATCAGGCGGTAAGCGGAGCCGGTCGCGAAGGCATGGAAGAACTCAAAACGCAACTTGACGCACTCGCAACGGACAAAGAAATTCATCCGAAAATTTTGCCGGTCGCCTCGCTTGACAAGCATTATCAGATTGCATCAAATCTTTTGCCGCAGATCGACGTTTTCAAGGAAAATCTTTACACAAAAGAAGAAATGAAGATGATTGACGAAACGCGCAAAATTATGGAAGATGACAACATGAGAATCACGGCAACAACCGTGCGCGTTCCGGTCTATCGCAGTCATGCGGAATCGGTAAACATTGAATTTGAAGATGAAGTTTCGGTCGAAGCGGCGCGGGCGGCTTTGGAAAAATTTCCGGGCGTTGTCCTGCGCGACAATCCGGACGAAATGATTTATCCGCAACCTTTGGAAACTTCCGGAAAAGATGATGTGGAAGTCGGAAGAATAAGAAAAGATTTTTCCGTCGAACACGGCTTAAATCTTTGGGTCTGCGGAGATCAAATTCGCAAGGGTGCGGCTTTGAACGCCCTGCAAATTGCCGAGTATATGATAAAAGAGCGTGAGAATTAAAAAAAGTTATCGTCCGTCTGCAAACTTGAAAGGAGAGCAAAAAATATGGTAAGCGATGAAACCATGATGTTCAGTTTCGGAGTGGAGGAAAATCGCGCCGAAAAAGTCATACTTAATGCCTGCAAGGCAATGACCGAAAAAGGTTACAATCCCGTCCATCAGCTTGTCGGCTATCTTTTGAGCGGAGATCCGGCTTATATCACAAGTCATCTTGATGCGCGCAGTAAAATTCGCAAAGTCGAACGCGACGAACTTTTGGAAGAACTTGTTCGTACTTATTTGGAACGTTCGGAGAAGAAAAATTGAGATATTTGGCACTCGACATAGGCGACAAGACCATAGGCACCGCCGTCAGCGATCTGCTCAATTTGACCGCGCAGGGTGTCACCACAATTATCAGAAAGTCGAACAAAGAAGATTTGAAAAAGCTCGGCGAAATAATTTCCGAATATGAAGTCGAAACTCTCGTCGTCGGTCTGCCGAAAAATATGAACGGCACGGAAGGCGAACGTTGCGAAATTGTCCGGAGTTTTGCCGAAAAGATTTCCGAAAAATTTCCCGAACAAAAGATTATTTTTCAAGATGAAAGGTTGAGTACCGTTGCTGCCGAAAGGACTCTTTTGGAGGCGGATTTAAGCCGGAGGAAACGCAAAAAAGTTATCGACAAAATGGCGGCGGTTTATATTTTGCAGGGATTTTTGGATACTTTAAAAAGATAATATCCGTCGGTTGTTTCTTATGGAAACGAGCCGTTTCATAATCAAATTTGGAGTTCGGATGAAAAATTTAATCAATCGAAGAAATTTCATAAAGGCGGGCGCGGGAATTTTCCTTACAGGCGCCGGATTTTTTGCCGGTTGCGGCAGGGTTGATTCGGAAAACGATTCGGAAATTGACGGCGACTTGGAAGCAAAGTATTTGCGGCAAATTGTTTCCGCCGATTCGTCAAATTCACGAACTTTGATGTGGCAGGTCGATTCCGTCTCCGAAAATCCGGCTGTCGAGGTCAAAATCAAAAATTCGCATGAAGTTTTAAAAATCACTCCGGAAAATTCTACCTTCACCGACGACGGCGCGGAAAATATTCAGTACACCGCCCGGATTGAAAACCTGATTCCCGGCACGGAATATGAATATCGAATTGTTGACGGCAAAAACGCAACGGATTTTCATGCGTTGAAAACTTCTTCCGGCGAAAAATTCAAGGCAATAATTTTTCCGGATTCTCAATGCGCCGATTACAACGTCTGGGGAGAAGTTGCGCGAACGGCATTTGAAAAAAATCCGGACGCGGAATTTTTCCTGAATTTGGGTGATATTGTCGATAACGGCGAAGATAAA
Organism: uncultured Selenomonadaceae bacterium; assembly: GCA_905236255.1. Taxonomy (GTDB): domain Bacteria; phylum Bacillota; class Negativicutes; order Selenomonadales; family Selenomonadaceae; genus Quinella. Next base: position 7,155 of record CAJOPK010000111.1, read on the forward strand.
AATCAATGGCAGGCTTGGCTTGACAAAGTTGCCGGAAATATTTCGGAAATTCCTTTCGCGCCGGTCATCGGGAATCACGAAACATATACGCGGGATTGGAAGGTCAGACTTCCCGCAGCTTATTTGAATTATTTTGCCGTTCCGGAAAACGGCAGCGAAAATTTTTCCCGGCATTATTACTCTTTCGATTTCGGCGCGGTACATTTTGCTGTTTTGGACAGTCAGTGGGACGAAATTGAAAAATTTAAGCCCGGCATTGTCGAAGAACAAAAAAAATGGCTCCGTTCCGATTTTGAAAAGTCCCGGAAAAATTGGAAGATTGTTTTCATACACAAGGACGTTTTGCAATACCGAATCAACGGTCGCCCGGAAAGAAAAGAAGGTTTTTCGGATGTCGGAGAAATTTTTATGCCGGAATTTGAAAAAATCGGCGCGGATATTGTCTTTACCGGTCATTTGCACACTTACCGGAACAGGGGAAGATTGAAAAATTTTCGCCCGGACGAATCCGGCCCGGTTTACATTCTCACCGGACTTTCCGGAGATGTTCGCTATCCGGGCTTGTGGGTTGATCACAAACTTGATAAAATTACCGCCCCCCAACCGGAAACCGACAATTATCTGACTTTGGAGGCGGACGAAAAAATTTTAACCGTCAAATGTTTTCTGCCGGACGGCAAAAAGATTGACGAAATTATTCTGAACAAGGAGAAAGTTTGATGAAAATTTTTGCGGGACTCGGAAATCCCGGCGCGGAATATTCTTCGACAAGACACAACGTCGGTTTTATGCTTGCCGACAAAGTTGCCGAAAAAATAGGCGCATCCGATTGGCGCGAAAAATTCAACGCGCTTGTTGCGGAAGGTTTTTTTGAAGGCGAAAAAATTTTTGTCGTCAAGCCGCTGACTTTTATGAATTTGAGCGGCGAGGCGGTCGGCGCAATTTTCAATTTTTACAAAGCCGATGTTTCCGATCTGATTGTCGCCCATGACGATATGGATTTGCCCGTCGGAATGATAAGGTTGCGCCCGAAAGGCAGCGGCGGCGGTCATCACGGAGTCGAATCGATAATTCAACATTTGGGCGGCGCGCAAAATTTTCCGCGCATAAGAATCGGAATCGGTCACCCGACGAAAAATCGCTCCGTAAATTCGCACGTTTTGAGTCCGTTTAATCCGGAAGAGGCGGAAAAAATTTCGGCCGCACTCGAAACCCTCGTACCCGCGACATTGTGCATTTTCGGTGAGGGAACAGACTGCGCGATGAACAAATACAATCCGAAAAAAGCAAAGAAAATTCCCGCGCCGGAACTCGAACAATAAGCAAAAAAAAAACTTCGTGTGAGCAGCACGAAGTTCTTTTTCAAGCGTATGTGTATTATTTTTTAGGAGAGCTTTTACGAAAGCCTGAACGAAATATACCATAACTGATAAACATTATCAATACTTTTTTAAAAAATTTTTTCCGGAGTGTGTCATGCAGTCAACTCAACTCAAAAATCTTTGGAAACAGGTCACCGCCGAAGCGCGAAATTTTCTTTCGGAAGGTGCCTGCACAAAATGGATTGATCCTTTAAAACCTTTGTCACTCGAAAAAAATATACTTACTCTTGCCGTTTCGGACGATCTTCAAAAGCAGTGGGTTGAAGAAAGATATTTGTCGAAATTGGAAGAAGTCGTTTTCGATTTGTCCGGAGAACATTTGAGCATTTCCTTAAAACTTGTTAAAAGAAAATCGCGCCCGATTCCCGAAAACAAATTTCAGACGACGCTTTCAATTCAGGAAACTTCCGAGAATCCGGAAGTTCTCAAATTTTCCGGCGAAGAAAACAAAATTCCCGCAGGTCAGGTTGCGCCGTTTGACGATTCGTCACTCAATCGCCGATACACTTTTGAAAATTTTGTTATCGGAAAATGTAATGAATTTGCCCATGCCGCCGCCCTTGCGATATGTAAATCTCCCGGCAGCAATTACAATCCGTTTTTCATTTACGGCGGTGTCGGTCTGGGAAAAACTCATTTGATGCACGCGATAGGCAACAGAATTTTGAGGACAATGCCGACAAAGCGGGTGGTTTACGTTACAAGCGAACAATTCACGAATGATTTGATAAATGCCATTCGCGAGCATAAACTTGGCGGATTTAAAAACAAATACCGGAAGGCGGACGTACTTTTGATTGACGATATTCAATTTATTTCCGGAAAAGATTCGACGCAGGAAGAATTTTTTCATACATTTAACGAATTGCACAATGCCGACAAACAGATAATACTTTCGGCGGATCGTACTCCGCAGGATATTACCGGGCTTGAGGAGCGTTTGAAATCCCGGTTTGCTTGGGGACTTTGTACCGATATGCAAAAGCCGGACTTGGAAACCAGAATTGCAATTTTGCAGAAAAAGGCAACTCTTGATCGCGTTGATGTTCCGCCGAATGTAATTTCGGAAATTGCCCGGCGCGTCAATTCAAATGTCAGAGATCTTGAAGGCGCATTTACCCGGATAATTGCCGGAGCCTCACTCATGAATAAATCTTATGCGTCAATGCTTCACGAATTTTCTCCGAAAAATGAAGAACAAAATTCATTGCCGGAAGATAAAATGCAGGTCAATCCGGAAGGGGAAGAATTTGAAGGCGAAGAACTTTTCCCTACTTTGAGCGACGAACTTTCTTTAAAGCAAATTGTCCGGACGGTTGCCGATTATTTTTCTTTCAAGCCGGAATTGATTTTGAGCAACAACCGCGCCTTGAAAGTTGTCCGCCCCCGACAAATTGCCATGTTTCTTTGCCGGACTCTTACCACAAATTCATGGTCGGTAATTGCAAATTTTTTCGGCAAGCATGATCATGCGACGGTTATGCGGGCTTATCACAAAATCAAAGGGGAATTGGCAACCAATCCTCAACTTGTCGAACTTCTGAAAAATATGTTCCCGAAAAATTTTTAAAAATTCGCTTGAATTTGAGGATTCTTTCCCTTAATGACTTACTGCGGCGTAATCAAAAATCCCGCCCGACTTTTAAAGTCGATACGGGATTTTTTTATTTCGTTCAAGAAATAATTATTCTTCGGTATTTTCCGCAGTTTCTTCCGCCGGTGCCGATTCCTCACGGTTTCTTCTGTAATTTTCCGTTTCGGCATCGCGACGCGCACGATTGACGGAAAGCGAAATGCGTTTGCGTTTCGTATCTATGCGCATGACTTTAACTTTTACTTCGTCACCGGTATGAACGGCTTCGTCCGCACGTTCAATACGTCTGTCGCAAAGTTCGCCCATCGGAATAAGACCGTCAAAACCGGGTTCAATCTCCATGAATGCGCCGAAATCGGTAAGTTTGATGATCTTGCCTTCGATATAATCGCCTTCATGATATTTTTCGGCTTTGTCGAGCCACGGATCGCGTTGAGTGTCTTTTATCGAAAGAGAAATTCTCTTTGATTCCGGATCCACGTTTTTGACGAAAACTTCAACTTCGTCACCGACCTGAAGAACATCGGACGGCTGTTTTACGCGTTCCCAAGACAAGTCCGAAATATGCGCAAGTCCGTCAACCCCGCCGATGTCGATAAATGCACCGTAATCGACGAGACGTTTTACAACGCCCTTGACGATACGGCCCGCTTCCAAAGTGGAGAAAATCTCCTGCTGTTTCTCATCACGTTCTTTTTCCAAAATCCGGCGACGCGAAAGGACGAGACGCTGTTTGTGACTGTCGATCTCAATCGGCAGTGCCGTAACGGTCTGATTAACGTAGACACCGAGATCTTTTACAAAGTGCAATTCCATTTGCGACGCGGGAATAAATCCGCGCAACCCGTTGACGACCGCAACAAGACCGCCTTTGACGACTTGCGTAATTTGAGCTTCGACGGTTTCGCCGCGCTCTTTGATCGCTTTCATGTCCTCCCAAACGACCTGTCTGTCGGCTTTTACTTTTGAAAGTACTCCGCCGTTTTCGCCGCCGATCGACTGAATGTAAACATTGATTTTGTCACCGGGTTTGACAACATCTTTTGCAGATTCCGGTTCGGGATAAGCCAACTCTCTTTTCGGAACGGGAATTTCCTGTTTGTAACCGATGTCAACATAGGCCTCGTCACGATCAACTTTGATGACTTCGCCTTCGACGACATCACCGGGTTTGAACTCTTTAAAGTCCGATTCCTCAAGCAGAGTCCCCATGTCCTCCACGTTTTTCATATCCTCTGACACTTCTCGTATACCTCCCTGATAATCCGGTCCGGCGTTGAGGCTCCGGCCGTGATACCAATTTTTTTGTATTGGATTAATTGACCGGGAGAAAGCTCTTCCGCAGTTTCAATGTGAAAAGTCCGGCATTTTTCTTTACAGAGCTCGGCAAGTCGCGTCGTGTTGGCACTGTTTCTGCCGCCCACGACAATCATCGCGTCCACTTCTTCGGCAAGTTTTAAAGCCGCCGTCTGTCTTTGATCCGTAGCCGTGCAAATCGTTCGCAAAATGCGAACGTCAGACGACTTGTCCAAAAGTTTTGAAACAAGCAACTTAAAACGCTCTCCCGAAACGGTAGTCTGCGATACAATCCCGAGTTTCGGACAAGGTTTAAATTTTTCGGCATCTTCTTCGGTTTCGACAACCGTAGCTTTTCGACCCGTCCATTCAAAAATGCTTTTCACTTCCGGATGATTTTTTTCGCCGATTATGACGGTCTTGTAACCGTTCTCCGACAATTCTTTCGCCGAAAGTTGCGCCTTTTTGACATGAGGACATGTCGCGTCGACAATCTTTAAACCTTTTGCTCCGGCTTCCTCGTAGATTTGCGGCCCGACCCCGTGCGAACGAATTATTATTGTGCCTTCATTCATTTCGGACAGATCTTCGATGGTGCCGACGCCTTCGCGCCTCAACTTTTCGACGACCTGCGGATTGTGAATTATCGGCCCGAGTGTACAACTCTTTCCGTCCGCATTTTCTTCGGCGATCTTTATCGCCCGCTTGACTCCGTAACAAAATCCCAGATACTCCGCAAGAACTGCTTCCATTGATTCCTCCGTTTCGTCAATCGTCGCAAGCGGCAAATTAACCCCAACCCGATTGCAACTTTCGGGATTTTAACATAATTGTTAAGACCGGGCAATACTCAAAACAAAAATTTTTTGAAAATTGTAAAATCCGGAACAGAGAAAATCCCTTTTCGGAACGCCTTCCCGTGAACTTTCACATTGACTTTCAAAAAAATTTTTTCAAAATCAAAATCGTTATCAGGGCATAAATTGCGATACCGCAAAAAATTATTCCTACAAATCCCGCAAAAGGCAGGTCCAGTGCCGGTGTTCCGAAAACATGATACATCAAAATCCTGTCGCCGACCCGGTTCAGGAAAGAGCCGTAAATTCCCGCTCCAAAAACAATTATCGCCAAAAATCCGGCGGCAATTTCAAACTTTAAATCCGTTTCGTCAATTCCGAAAAAATTTGTAAATCTCCGCAAAAGATTTTTGAAATGCAAGCCGATATGTATTCCCAAAAAAATCATCGTCAAATAAGGCAGGGCAACATGATATTGATGAATCGTTATGTTGCGCCGAAATTCAAAAGGGATAAAGTCCGGGAAGAGAAAATTTGAAAGACAAATCCCGGTTATCGTGACAATCGTGAAAAGGATTATCAGCGAAAAATTTGTAATCGTCCGCAAAACCCGGACAAAATTATATTTTCCCGCAATCAATCCTTTAAACCATGCGCGATTGAAATACAAATGTAAAATTCCCGCCGCAAAGATTGCAATTCCGAGAACTTCATGCAAAATTTTCGGCAGGAAATAAAAACTCATCAAGAGCAAAAAAAATATCAAAAGCGTTCCGTCCAAAATCAATCTTTTCATTTTCAAATTACCCGATTCAGACTTGTTTGCGGTATCAAAATCTTTGTTTAAAACCCGTTTAAATGCGTCCGCTTTTTTAGCCCGTCCGGTTCAAAAAAGCAAAAACTTTGATGATTATAGGAAAATTCTTTTGGCAAGTCAATGTAAAAGTTCACGGGTAACGGCATTTCCACGGGCGTTTCACAAATTTTTCGGCGATCCGAATAAATAAACGCCGATTTCAAAAAACTCAAAATTTAACTCCGAAATTTATTTAAAATATGCCGTAAAACTCCCGATTTCAATCGGGTGATATAAGGCACAAATAATTGACATTGGTATAGATAACGATTAAAATTCAGCCGAAC
>CAJOPK010000112.1 GCA_905236255.1 uncultured Selenomonadaceae bacterium
GGCGATGCAAAAGTCGGTGTCGAAATTGTCAAACGTGCCATTGAAGAACCGGTTCGTCAGATTGCGGACAATGCCGGCGAAGAAGGCAGCGTTGTTGTCGAAGCGGTCAAGAAAGCCGGCGCGGGTGTCGGTTTCAACGCACTCACCAACGAATACGTTGACATGATTAAAGCCGGTATCGTCGATCCTGCCAAAGTTACGCGTTCCGCTCTTCAAAATGCGGCATCGATCGCGGCTATGGTTCTCACAACCGAAACTTTGGTTGCCGACAAACCCGAACCGACTCCTCCGGTTCCTCCGATGGGCGGCGGTATGCCGGGCATGATGTAATCCGGAAAATAAATTTCGCAAATAAAAAATCGCCGGTAAATTGAATACCGGCCGGAAATAAAAAATCCGTTTCGACAGGAAGCGGGTTTTTTTATTTTCCAAAACAATTTTGAAATTCCGTGATTGACTTTGAATTGCTCATAAATTAAAATTCTCCGGACGGAATTATCGGATTGAAAGGTAAGATCATGGAAATAAAAAACGAAATCAATCTTCAAAAATTTCGCGACGCGATAAGCGAAGCAAAGACAATAAAACTCACCGGCAAAGTCACTCAAATTGTCGGGCTTGTAATTGAAACTCAAGGACCGACGGTCAGTGTCGGCGAACTCTGTTACATTTACCAAAAAAATCCGGACGCGCCGCCGATACCTGCCGAAGTCGTCGGTTTTCGTCAAGGCTATGTTATGCTCATGCCGGTCGGCGAAATGCAGGGGGTCGGGCCGGGCTGTGAAGTCGTTGCGGCCGAAAAAATGTTGCAGGTCAAAGTCGGGGAAGAACTTTTGGGGCGCGTTTTGGACGGGCTCGGCAATCCGATGGACGATCTCGGTCCGATTTTGTCGAAAGTCGAATATCCCCTGCAGGCACCGCCGCCGCCGCCTTTGACAAGACCCAGAATACATGAAACCCTTTACGTCGGAGTCCGTGCGATTGACGGATTGATAACAATGGGCGACGGTCAACGAATCGGAATAATGGCGGGGTCCGGCGTCGGAAAATCCACACTGCTTTCAATGATTGCCCGGAATACGGAGGCGGATATAAGCGTAATTGCTCTCATCGGCGAGCGCGGGCGTGAAGTCCGGGATTTTATCGAGCGCGACTTGGGAGAAGAAGGATTGAAACGCGCCGTCGTGGTTGTTGCGACTTCGGATCAGCCGGCACTTGTCAGAATAAAGGGAGCTTTGACCGCAACCGCCATTGCCGAATATTTCCGGGACAACGGGCATAAAGTCATTTTGATGATGGATTCGGTCACGCGTTTTGCCATGGCTCAGCGCGAAGTCGGCTTGACAATCGGAGAACCGCCCGCAACACGCGGATATACTCCTTCAGTCTTTGCGCTTTTGCCCAGACTTTTGGAACGCGCGGGGACAAGCGATCACGGATCCATTACCGGAATTTATACGGTCTTGGTTGACGGCGACGACATGAACGAACCGATTGCCGATGCCGTGCGTTCAATTTTGGACGGGCATATAGTTTTGAGCAGAAATATTGCCGCGCAGAATCATTTTCCGGCGATTGACGTAATGGTAAGCGTAAGCCGCGTAATGAATGAAGTCGTAACAAAGGAACATTTGCAGGCGGCACAAAATATGCGCGCTCTCATGGCGGTTTACAAAGATGCGGAAGACCTGATTCACATAGGCGCATATGTCAAAGGTTCCAGCAAGAGAATTGACAAGTCCATTGAAAAAATTGATTCGATTAACGAATTTTTATGTCAGGGAATTTTTGAAGTTGACGATTACGACACGACCGAGAAAAAACTTATTGCAATTTCCGGCGCACAATGAACGAAAAACAAAAAAGACCTTCGCAAACCCGTAATTTTGCGAAGGTCTTTCTTTATCTTGATTTTGCAATTTCTTCCAATTCCGGGCGGTCAAACAAATATTTTTCTCCGCAAAATTGACAGCACACTTCCGCCTTTCCGTCATCAATCAAATTTTGCAGATCCGATTTGCTCAAACTTGCCAAAGTTTCTTCGACGCGTTTCCGGGAACATTTACACCTGAAACTTAAATCCGTTTCGCTCAAAATTTTGACTTCAAAGCCTTCGAGAATTTTTTCGATCATTCCCCGCGCATCAAGTCCGGAAGTTATAAATTCCGTGACGGATTTTATTTTCGTCAAAGTGTTTTCGAGTTTGTCCAAAATTTCATCGGTCACTCCGGGCAAAGGCTGAAGAAAAAATCCTCCCGCCGCCTCAATCGACAAATCCGGATTTACCAAAACCCCCAAGCCGATACTTGAAGGAGTCTGCTCCGAAATATACAGATAATTTATCAAATCCTCGGCAATTTCGCCGCTTGTAATTTCCACACTGCCGCCGGAATTTTCCTTCAATCCGGTGAACCGGGTAACGGTCAAAATTCCGCCGCGCCCGACACCGCCGGCAACGTCGATTTTCCCGAATTGATTGAGCGGCAAATTTACATGGGGATTTTCAACATATCCGCGCACAAAACCTTCGGGAACGGCATCGGCGACAACTTTTCCCAAAGCCCCGCCGCCGTCAAATTTTATGGTAATTGCCTCTTCATTTTTCAAATTTGCCGCAAAAAGCAAAGCACCGGTCATTGTTCTGCCGAGTGCCGCCGCCGCAACCGGGTAACAGTCGTGACGACGGGCGGCCTCCCCGACCAAATTCGTCGTTGTCGCCGCATAAATTCTGATGCCTTCCGCCGCAGCTTTTACAAGTGTATCTTTCATATTGCAAGACTCATCAAAACATCGCCGGTATCAAGATCAAAAATTTCAATCTTGTCGTCGGTAATAACCGCAACGGAAGTCTTTTTGTCCTCCCGGTTTGTGAGGTAAGGTGAAGGCGTGCCGGGATTGAGGAAAATCGTATTCCCGCGCTTTTCCAAAACATTTTTGTGGACGTGTCCGGTAATAAAAATATCCGCTTTCAAATGCGCCGCCATATCGTCTTTTTCCGCATCGGTATTGACCGTGTGGCCGTGCGTCAAAACAATTCTCTTGCCGCCGGCATAAACATAAGCGTAAGGAGCCTGAATCGGAAGATTGATGACCATTTGATCCACTTCCGAATCACAATTTCCGCGACAAATTATTATGGGAATTTCCGATTCGTTTATTCTCTTTGCAAGTGCTTTCGGCGCGTAATCGTCCCCCTTGCAATTCGGATTGTTCGGCCCGTGATTCAAAACATCTCCGGCATGCAAGATCATATCCGCGCCGGCAAAAAATTTTTCACAGGCAAGGGCAAAACGCCCTTCATAACCGTGTGTATCGCTTATTACTCCGATTTTCATTTTTATGCCCTCCTTAAAAACAATTCACCTACAAATTATAACCGTCGGTACGTTGTTGTAAAGTCCGAAATTTTCATTCACAAGTGAAGTCGCCGTTTTTTATGAGGTTTTTTCCAAAAACCTTTTGTTATCTTTTGCGAAAAGTTTTTGCACAATCTTTTGAACGACCACAAAGAAAACCGGGATTAAAAATATTCCCAAAAACGTTGCAACGGTCATTCCGCCGACAACCGCCACGCCCATTGAATTTCTGGCTGCCGACCCCGCGCCGGTAGCCGTTGCCAAAGGAATACAACCGATTATAAACGCAAATGAAGTCATTAAAATCGGACGAAGTCGCAAGCCTGCCGATTCCAAAGCCGCTTTAACCGCCTCCATGCCTTTATCGGTTCTGACTTTGGCAAATTCGACAATCAATATGGCATTTTTCGCGGCAAGTCCCATAATCATTATAACGCCGATTTGCATATAAACGCTGTTTTGAAAACCGGGATTGCCGACACCGAAAAGATTTGTGTAAAGATTTAAAATGTATTCGCAGAGAAGTGCACCGAAAACTCCCGTCGGAACGGTCATCAAAACCGAGAAAGGAACAGACCAACTTTCATAAAGCGCGGCAAGACACAAAAAGACGAATATCAACGCCAACGCCATAACCTGACCGGTTGACCCGGATGCTTTTTGTTCTTCGCGGGATTGCCCCGACCATTCGACGCCGAAACCTGTGGGAGCAACCTGATAAACAACTTCGGTCAATGCCGTCATGGCTTGTCCGGATGAATAACCTTCAGCCGGTTGACCTTGAATCAAAACGGAGCGTTTTCCGTTAAAGCGGCTGACCTGCGTCGTGCCGGTGTTGAGTTTGTAACTTACCAAAGTATCGAGCGGAACAAATTGCCCGTTGGATCCCTTGACATACATAAATTTCAACATATCGACTTCACCGCGAAAATAAACATCGGACTGCATGACAACTTTATAAGTCCGTCCGAATCTGTTGTAATCGTCAACTTCCATTCCGCCGAAATTTGTTTGCAACGCGCCGTAAACGTCCGAAAGATTTACGCCGAGCATTTCAATTTTTTTCTGGTCGAGTTCATACTTGTAACCGGGAGAAGTCACGCTGAAAGAAGTGGTAACGCCTTGAAGTTCGGGACGCGAATTTGCCGCCTGTACTATTTTGTCGGTTATTTCGGCAAGATCGTTGTCGGCGTGGCTTTCCAAGTCGATAAGTTGCATTGTCAAGCCGCCGACCTGACCGAGTCCGGGCAGTGAGGGGGGATTAAATCCCATAACAAAGGCTTCGGGAGCCGCGCCGTTGCCGACCATGAATACATTGAAAATTGCGTAGGTTACCGATTTTTCAAAATCCGTTCGTTCGCCCCAGGGATACATACTCAAAAACAAAGTTGCCGATGAAGACTTTGTGCCGCCGGAAACCACATCGTAGCCCGCAACCGAAATTACGTCTTTAATGCCGGGAACATTTTCGCGAATTGCGGCGGCTACCTTGTCGGTCGTCACGGAAGTTCTGTTAAGTGAAGTTCCTTCGGGCATCATGACCGCAGCCACAAAGTAACCCTGATCTTCATCGGGAACAAACGTTGACGGCAAAACTTTAAACAACAGCCCCGTCAAGCCGCAGACGATCAACATAAAAACTATTGCAAATTTGGTGCCGGAAATGACTTTGGCGACAATTCCGACGTAAGAATTTTTTGTTCGATCAAACCAAATGTTAAATGCGTCAAAAAATTTGTCGAGAAAATTTTTCCTGCCGGGTTCGTGCGGTTTAAGAATTATCGCACAAAGTGCCGGCGTCAAAGTAAGCGCGACAAAAGCCGACAAACCCATTGACACGGCGATCGTAAGCGCAAACTGCCTGTACAAAATACCGGTCATTCCGCCCAAAAACGCTATCGGGATAAAAACCGCCGACAAAACAAAAGCTATCGCGACAACCGGTCCCTGAACTTCGGACATCGCAACTTCCGTTGCCTCAACCGGATTCAGTCCCCGTTCCATGTGCTGTTCGACATTTTCTATAACGACTATTGCGTCGTCAACGACAAGACCTATTGCCAAAACCATGGCAAAAAGTGTCAGCGTGTTTATCGTAAAATCCAAAACGGTAAAAGCCGCAAAAGTTCCCAAAAGTGAAACCGGCACCGCCAACAAAGGAATGATCGTTGCCCGGAAACTTTGCAGGAAAACAAAAATTACCAGCACGACGAGAACCAACGCCTCAAAAAATGTATGTGCAACTTCTTCAATGGAGGCGTTTATAAATTCCGTGTTGTCGAGTACCTGACCGTATCTGATTCCGTCCGGCAAATTTTTTTCGGCCTCGCGAAGTACGCGCTTGACTTCACCGATTGTTTCAAGAGCATTCGCGTCACTTGTCAAGTTGATTATGAACGGCACGGAAGAATACCCGTTAAATTTGCCGACATAAGTATTTGACTTTTGACCGATTTCAATTCTTGCAACATCTTTCAAATATACAAATGCGCCCTTGTCGCCGGTTTTCAAAATAATGTTTTCAAATTGTTCCGGCTTTTCCAATTTGCCTTGAATTTGTCCGATATATTCTTTTTCCTGACTTTGAGCAACGGGCAATTTACCTATTGATCCCGCCGCCGCCTGTGCATTTTGAGTTTTGATTGCGTTTTGAACGTCGGCAACGGTCAAGCCGAAGTTTGCAAGTTTTTCCGGATTTATCCAAACGCGCAAAGCATAGTCCGCGCTTAAAACTTGAACTTGCCCGACACCTTTAATGCGTTTCAAGTCGTCGGCAATGTAAATATCCGCATAATTTTTTATAAATGCCGTATCATAAAGTCCGTTGTCACAGTAAAAAGCAAAAATCATTGCCATATCTTGAGAAGATTTTGCGGTCGTTACGCCGGCGGAAATAACCGCCTCCGGCAAACTTGCATTGGCTGAGGCAACATTGTTTTGGACTTTAACGCTGTCCATGTCGCCGTCCGAGCCGACTTCAAAATAAACATTCAGCGAATAACTGCCGTCGTCGTTTGAGTTTGAACTCATATAATCCATGCCCTGCGTGCCGTTGACGCGATTTTCTATAACTTGAGCCACAGACTGATTGACGACGCTTGCATTTGCGCCGGTATAGTACGCATTGACGTTTATTGTCGGCGGGGAAATATTCGGATATTGAGCGATCGGCGTATTAAGTCCGGCAATTATTCCGATAAGACTGATTATAATTGCTATTACGATTGCAAAAACGGGTCGGTGAATAAAAAATTTAGCCATACTTTATCCACCTCACTTGTTTGCGCCGCTTTCAACGTTAAAGATTTTTTCGCCGGGATTAAATGAAAAATCCATATCTTTTTCGGTGACCTGCGTAACTTCCAAAGGCATTCCCGCGCGCAAAACGGTCAAGCCTTCCACAATAATCATGTCGTCGGGTTTCAAACCGCTTTTAACGATATAATATGAACCGATTTTTTCGCCGAGTGTAATTTTTTTGATGGCAGACGTGTTGTCCGGTTGAGCGACAATAACCATGGTTTCACCCAAAAGTTGTTGAAGTGCGCGTTCGGGAACGAGCATCGCATTGGAAATTTTCAACCCGTCAATTTCGACCCTTGCATACATTCCCGGAACAAGCAAGCCTTCCGGATTTTTAAAAATTGTGCGAATCGTAAGAGTACCGGTTTCATTTCCCATAGTTCTGTCATATTCGGCAAATTGTCCGTTGTAGGGATAACGTGATCCGTCCGCCAAAGTCAGAGAAATTTTAAAATCCGGTTCGGGACTGCCGTTTGCCTCTGCCTCTCGTCCGCCTTTTGAAAGACGCAAATATTCCTGTTCGGAAACCGCAAATTGTACATAAACCGGATCGACCAAGCCGATTGTGGCAAGTGCCGTACTTCCGGCAGTTGCCAAAGTTCCGACGGGAACATCGTCAATGCCGAGTCTGCCGCTCATCGGCGCGTAAACAATCGTATCCGCCAAATCGTCTTTAGCCTTTTGCAACATTGCCGCATTTGCTTCAACTTCCGATTCCTGTGATTCGACGGCGGCACGTTGGTCGGCAAGCGTCTGTTCCGATATTGCATGTGATTGCCAAAGTTCTTCGTTTCGTCCGAGATTGACGCGTTCTTTTGCCAAAGCCGTCTTTGATTTTGCAAGATTGGCTTCGGCCTGTAAAACCGCCGCTTGATATTGTCGATCGTCTATCTTAAACAATTTTTGTCCTTTGACAACTTCCTGACCGCCCGTAACATATTTTTCCACAACCGAGCCGTTGACTTTTGATTGCACTTTCATTTCGTCGCGATCCACAACCTGACCGCTGTAGGACAAAGTCAACGGCGCATTTGTCGTCAAAACTTTCATCGCTTTGACTTTTGTCGGCATTTCCTGCAATGCCTGACTTTCGGCATCGTCACCTCCGCAACCCGTCAAAAGCAACGCCGCCGCGCAAACCATTATCGGAAATATTTTCATCATATCGGTACATTTCTCCTCTCTTTTGTGCGATATTTAATTTCAGTTGCTTTCATCAAATTGCGGGAATTTTACCAAAAATCTTTCACCCGGTCAAAAAAAAATTCGACAAAATTTGTTTCGTCGAATTTTTTTGTGTTTGTTATTGACGTTACTCAAAATTACTCATCCAAGACACTTTCATTGTAATAGCCGGAATCGAAAAGGACTTCCCGATAATTGTCTTTGTCAACAAAAAGCGGTCTGACCAAAAAAGACGGCAAAATTTTTACTCCGTTGTTGTAATTGCCCATATCGTTTGTTTCCGGCATTTTCCCTTCAACAATCGACTTTACCATTTTTACCGTTTGCATCGCCAAAATTCGCGTATCCTTGAAAATTGACATGGTTTGTTCGCCGGCTATTATCATCTTCAGATTTTTCTTGTCCGCATCCTGACCGGTGACAAGCGGCATTTTTTTGTCCGTCAAATTATAGCCGGCATCTCTCAAAGCCTTAATCACTCCGAAAGCGGTCGAATCGTTTGCACAAAGTACAACGTCCAAATGTTTGTCGGAATAATTTTTCTGCAAAATTTCCGTCATTCGGGCGCGGGAAATATCTTCTTTCCAGTGAGGAATGGCACATTGTTTGAAAGTCGATTGCCCGGAATTTATGACAAGTTGACCGCTTTTTATGTAAGGTCGCAAAATTTCCATCGCGCCTTCAAAAAAATAAAATGCGTTGCTGTCGTCCTCCGAGCCGGCGGTAATTTCAAAATTATACGGCCCTTTGCCTTCCTTTAAACCGAGTTTTTCTTCAATGTATTCCCCCTGAACAATACCGACGGCAACATTGTCGAAAGTCGCATAATAATCGACGGCATCGGTATTCATAATCAGTCGATCGTATGAAATTATTGAAATGCCGACGGCTTTCGCCTCTTCCAAAATTCCGGCAAGGGATTGAACATCAACCGCGCCGACAATTATAACTTTGCAACCTTCGTTAATCATCGCGGCAATTTGTGAAATTTGAAGTTCCGGTTTGTTGTCCGCAAATTGCAAATCGGCGGCGAAACCTTGATCGTGAAGATATTTTTCAATGTTTGCGCCGTCCTGATTCCAGCGTTGCCGGGTTTTTGTGGGCATGGCAACCCCGATTTTTACGGCGGGCTTGTCGTCAAAATCACAACCCGGAATAAAGAGCAAAAATACCGGCAACAGAATTACTGCGATAAATTTTTTAAAATTACTTTCCATATCTCCACCACCCGGCAATCAATAATTTTGCGCGTTCCGGTTCGTCGTGAATCTGCGCCCGGTCGCCAAAAGTTGAAATACTTCCCGCCGATTATAGCATTAAAAAAATTTTTTTCAATGTTACCGTGATATTGAAGGAAATGTAAACCGGCAGATTACAATGCAATCCGAAAAAAATTTTTTTATAATCTATGAAGTTAAGGTGAAAGGTGCTATAATAGCGGCGGACTTATATGTAGGATTTCCGAATGGAGTGAAAATTTTTGCGAAGGCTGTTAAAAAGAATGTTTCTTGCGACCCTGCCCGTTATTTTTATGGCAAGCGGTTATGTCCGGGCGATGCCGGCGATAATGACCGTCGATGAAGTTCAAAGCGGAATGAGCGGTACGGCTTATACGGTTATCGACAATTCCGGAAGGATTGAGCCGTTTAATGTCGACATTGTGGGACTTATGGACAACGGTAAGGGATCCGCAAAAATGATTATGGCGAAAGCGTCCGGCAGTTTGATTGAAAAGACCGGCGGCGTTCTTCAGGGAATGAGCGGCAGTCCGGTTTATATCAACGGCAAACTTATCGGCGCATTGGCGGCGGGTTTAAAAGAGATGAGTCCTTATACTTTCTTTATTACTCCGATTGAAAATATGCTCAAACTTTGGGAACTTCCCGACCCGAAAGCCGTCAACAAATATGTTGTGTTAAATTCGCCGCCGGAAGAAAAAACTCCGGACGAAGAAAAATCTTCCGATGAAGAAAAATCTTCAGATGAAGAAAAATCTTCAGATGAAGAAAAATCTTCAGATGAAGAAAAATCTTCAGATGA
>CAJOPK010000113.1 GCA_905236255.1 uncultured Selenomonadaceae bacterium
GAGGTGACCGTGTGAGGGGCTTTTGGACAGCCCTTTGAGAATAAGGGCGGCTTGACCGTCAATCTTTTCAAGAATCTTCCGGCTTTAGTCGCGGGTAGTTGACTAAGGATCACAATTCAGTCAAGTTAAAAAAATGGTGTTCTGTCTTGCCAAGAAAAATTTTCGTCGGGTATGGGAAAAATTTTATAGTCGTTGCACTTTGTAAAATTGCGGAAGGCATTTTGATTTTGGCGGCGGCAAAATTTACGACCGATGCGGTTTCCGAAATGAACTCAAAAATTTTGCCGGTCATTTTTTTTCTCTTTATCGCAAAATATTTTGTCGAATCAATCGAAAAAAGAGAATTTGTCCGGTTGTCCGGCGAAATACAAAATTCGATTTGGAAAAAGATTCATGACGAAATTTTTTTTCGGGAAATTTCCGGCGGAGAACTTTTGACTTTGATTTTCGACACTTTGAATGTAATTGAGGATTTTTTTGTAAAAGTCGCTCCTCATATTGCGTCAATACCGATTTTGTTGCCGATGTTTTTGATTGTCGCAATTTCGATTGATTTCCCGACCGCCGGAATTTTGCTTGCGACTTTGCCGATCGCGCCTTTTCTTTTGTATTTAATCGGCAGGACGGTTGCGAAAAAAAATTCGCTTGCTTGGGGGGAAATGCAAAAATTAAACGGGGATTTCAAAGAAATTTTGTCGGCGGCGGCAACTCTGAAAATTTTTGAAAGAGTTGATGCGGCGGCGGAAAAAATAAAATCGACTTCCCGAAAATCTTCGGCGGCAACTTTGGACGTTTTGAAAACGGCATTTGTTTCATCATTTGCGCTGGAATTGACAACAACGTTGAGTATCGCGCTTGTTGCGGTGGCTTTGGGACTCAGGCTGATTTCGGGCGGTGCGGAATTTGAAGCGGCATTTTTCCTGCTCCTCATAACTCCGGAATTTTTCATGCCGATAAGAAAATTCGGAACGGCTTTTCACGTCGCAATTTCCGCAAAAGAATCTTTTGAACGGTTGAGAAATTTTTTGACAAACACGAAAGAAATAACCGGAAACGTCGAAAAATTGCGTATGCCGCCGGAAATAATTTTTAAAAATGTTTCCTTCACATATCCGCAAAAAAAATTGCCGGCAATTCATGAAGTGAGTTTGAAAATACCGGCGGGAAAAATTTCCGTAATAACCGGCGAATCGGGCGCGGGAAAATCCACTCTTTTGAAAATTGCCGCCGGATTGTATTTTCCTGCGGAGGGTGAAATTTTTTTCGGAGATCTGCCCGGTTCAAAAATTTCCCGCGAATCACTTTCAAAAAAAATCGCGTATATGCCGCAAGCTCCTCATTTGTTCGATACTTCTCTCGCCGAAAATTTTTTGATGTTTGATCAACTTGACGACAAAGAACTTCCGGAATTTTTGAAGGCGTTGAATTTGAATTTTTCGGATTTGTCCGCAAAACAAAGATTAAGCAGGGGAATGTTGCAAAGAATGGGATTTATTCGGGCACTTTTGAAAAATTCTTCTATAATGATTTTGGACGAACCGACTGCCGGACTTGATGAAGAAAATGAAAGACGGGTTTTGAATATGATAAAAAAATTTTCGTTCCGCCGGACGATTTTGATTGCCTCTCACAGACCGGCGGTAACGAAATTTGCGGACTTTGTGATAAATTTGGAAGTCGAATCCGTCAATTAACGCGCCTTCCCGAAAAAGCAATTTCAATAATGAGGATTTTCCTTCACATATTCGACCGGACGACTCCAATCGACATGAACACCGACGGCCTCCCACAAGCGTGTAAGAACAATTTTCAGACTTTCCGCATTGTCGGAGGCATTAAAATTTTCCGCCGTAAAATCCAAAAGTGTTTCGTGGGGAATCAAAATTTGGTGAGTCTTGCTCAAAAAATCTTCGGCTTTTTTCCTTCCGTCTTCGTCGCCGAGAACGACATTGACCTTGCGCGCCGCCTCATCATATTCGACGTAACCGAGACTTCCGTTGTAACTTATCGCAACGCTGAAATTTTCCGCCATGCCTTATGCTCCCTCCTTTACAAAACTCTTGAAAGTATCCGCTTCAAAAAGAAAATTCAATTCTTCACGATCGACGCGCTCTTTCAAAGACGGTGCATTTTTGTCTTTTTCGGAAAGAATCGTCGGAGAAATTTGCCAATCTATTCCGATCTCCGGATCATCCCAACGAATATTCCCGTCACATTCCGGCGCGTAATAATTGTCCGTTTTGTATTGAATTTCGACATCGTCACTTAAAGTTATAAATCCGTGTGCAAAACCGCGCGGGATCATAAGTTGTTTTTTGTTTTCGGCGGAAAGCAGGACGCTTGTCCACTTTGCAAATTGCGGCGAATCTTTGCGAATATCGACGGCAACGTCAAGCAAAACTCCGCGAGTGCAACGGACAAGTTTTGCCTGTGCAAAGGGATTGAGTTGATAATGCAGACCGCGCAAAGTTCCCTTTTGCGCCGAATAAGATTGATTGTCCTGAACAAAGTCAAATTTCAATCCGACTTCGCGAAGTTTTTTATCCGACCAGGTCTCCATAAACCAACCGCGCGAATCTCCAAAAACTTGGGGTTCAATCAAGAAAACTCCTTTCAAAGCCGTTTCGGTAACCTTCATATATAAAAACTCCCTTCAAATTCGCTCAAAAAAGTACCGTGTATTTGGAAGATACGAAATCCGGAAAAAATAACCGGTGTCGGTTCAATGCGGGAAACAGTTTAAAACAAAAATTGAATTTTGTAAATCTTTTCGGAAAATCTCTTTCTCCGGAATTTTAGCCGAACTTACAATAAACTTGAAAAAAATCCGCCGGTGTTTTAAAATGCAAACGATTTTCGGCGAAATGCCGCAATCAAAACTTTTTGAGGAGAGATTTTTTTATGAGAAGCGACATAGTGAAAAAGGGTGCCACACGTTGTGCCCACAGATCCCTTTTTAATGCAAACGGTTTCGGCCCGGAAGAACTTTCCCGACCTTTGATCGGCGTTTGCAATTCTTTCAACGAAATTATTCCCGGTCACATGCATTTGAAATCAATCACCGAAGCGGCAAAACTCGGAATTGCTGCGGCGGGCGGTACTCCGGTTGAATTTCCGGCAATCGGCGTTTGCGACGGAATTGCGATGGGACATACCGGAATGAAATATTCTCTTGCAAGCCGCGAACTTATTGCCGATTCCATTGAGGCGGTGACAATGGCAAGCGGTTTCGATGCGCTCGTACTTATTCCGAATTGCGACAAAGTCGTTCCGGGTATGTTGATGGCGGCTGCGCGTTTGAATATCCCTTCAATAATCGTCAGCGGCGGGCCGATGCTTGCCGGACGTTTTCACGGACGCGACATCAGCGTAAGTCAGGCATTTGAAGCTGCGGGAAAATTTGCCGCCGGTCAAATGGACGAAAAGGAAATGACCGATCTTGAAGCGCACGCCTGTCCGGGTTGCGGCTCATGTGCCGGACTTTTCACCGCAAATACAATGAATTGTTTAAGTGAAGCACTCGGAATGGCTTTGCCCGGCAACGGCACAATTCCGGCGGCTTACAACGGAGCGCGTCTTATTTTGGCGAAACGCGCCGGAAAAGTCATCATGGACTTGCTGAAGAAAA
>CAJOPK010000114.1 GCA_905236255.1 uncultured Selenomonadaceae bacterium
CCGTTCATAGTCATTGACATGATCGTTGCAACAACGCTTATGTCAATGGGTATGATGATGTTGCCGCCTGTTATGATTTCGTTGCCGTTCAAAATTTTGTTGTTCGTGATGATTGACGGTTGGCATTTGTTGATAAGTTCTCTTATTGTGAGTTTTCGATAGCGGAGGTGCTTTAGATGTCCGGAGATTTGGTTATACAGCTCGGTCAGGAGGCACTGATGATCACGATAATAGTTGCCGCGCCGATGTTGGGATTGGGTTTGACCGTCGGCTTGATGGTCAGTGTTTTTCAGGCAACGACTTCCATTCAGGAGCAGACGCTTGCCTTTATTCCGAAAATTATTGCGGTATTCGTGGCAATTCTGATTTTCGGTCCTTGGATGCTCAGGATCATGGTTGAATTTTTTACCGGAATATTTGTAAATTTGCCGGCACGAATCGGCTGATTGGTTGTATCCGATATAAGAATGAAGATTTTAATTGCCGTCTTAAACGCGGTTTTTGCAGCGAATTGTCAAATAAAGATATTCCGGAGTGCCGGGCGTTTTAACGATTTCACTTAAGTTTTATAATTTTTCAAGAGGTTTTGAACTTTGGCGGAAATTGATCTTTACGATATTTATCAGGGGCAAATTGCGGCGTTTTTGCTGGTTCTGACCCGGACAAGCGGAATTTTTCTGATCTCGCCGTTTTTCGGCAGCATGAACGTTCCAATGCAACTGCGCGCCGCAACCGCTATAGTTTTCGCCGTCATTATCTTTCCGGTTATCGTCAAGACTTCGATTGTTACCGCTCCGGAAAGTCTGTGGATTTTTGCGGCAACGGTTGCAAAGGAAATGTTTGTCGGCTGGCTTATCGGATTTACGGCGTATGTTTCTTTTGCGGCAATAAGTATGTCCGGCAAAATTATGGATATGCAGATCGGTTTTGCCGTCGCAAACGTCATGGATCCGACTTCCGGACAGCAAATGCCGCTTATCGGAAGTTTTCTTCACAATTTGGCGGTCATTTACCTTGTTGTCGTAAACGGTCACCATTTCATAATTTCCGGATTGGTTGAAAGTTTCCGCGTCGTTCCCCTTGATACGTTTATGTGGAATGAAAATCTTACGACTTTGGCGGGTGATTTGACGGCAAGTGTTTTGATGATCGGAATGAAAATTGCCATGCCGGTAACTTTCGCAATTTTGATGACCAACGTCGGCTTGGGAATTTTGGCAAGGACGATGCCGCAGATGAATATTTTTGTTATCGGTATCCCTCTCCAGCTTACCATCGGAACGGCAACTCTCGCAATGCTTATGCCGTTTTATGTTTTATTCTTGGATACTCTTTTCAATACGATGTACGGGAACATTTCCACTTTGATAAAAACCATTACCGGTTAGCGGTTGTTCACTAATTTTTCGGGTGTGTTGTTGATGCCGTTTGTAAAATTTATTCTGAAGATCGCCGAACTTCTGCATCTTTACAAGTCTTTCAAATTCGACTTGCAGAGATTTGCGGAGGGCGGTGACAAGACGGAAGAACCTACCGACAAAAAACGTCGCGATGCAAGAAAAAAAGGACAGGTCGCAAAAAGTCAGGAACTTAACACGGCCTTTGTCCTTTTGATAGGTTTTTTTATACTCAAAATTCTTTGGGAATACATTTACGAAAATATTGCCGGCTATGCAACTTACATTTTTTCCCACCTTTCCCAAAATCATTCGACGGAAGCGATAACGGAATTGTTTTTGGGAATAATGATGCTTTTGGCAAAGACGGCGATGCCGGTAATGTTCGGAATTTTGATAATCGGCTTGGGGATAAATTTTTTTCAGGTCGGCTTGATGATTTCGACGGAAAAACTTGAGCCGAAACTCGACAACATAAATCCGATAAACGGATTCGGAAGAATTTTTTCAAAGCGTTCACTCGTCGAACTCTTTAAATCCATTTTTAAAATAATCGTTATCGGATTTTTCCTGTATTTGTACCTGAAAGATCAAATTCCGCTGATGCCTTACTTTATATATTTCGACCTGCCGCAAAGTTTGGCTGAAGCGGCGGATATAATTTTCAACATGGCATTTCAAATAATTGCGATGATAATGTTTATGGCAGCTGTTGACTATGCCTATCAAAAGTGGCAAACTACACAGGATTTGATGATGACAAAACAGGAAGTCAAGGACGAGTACAAACAGACGGAAGGCGATCCGCAGATTAAAGGAAAGATCAAACAGAAACAGCGTCAAATGGCGATGAGCCGCATGATGCAGGAAGTTCCGAAAGCGGACGTAATCGTAACAAACCCGACTCACTTGGCGATTGCGCTGCAATACTCGGACGGAATGGTCGCGCCGCTGGTTGTGGCGAAAGGTCAAGATTTGGTTGCGGAAAGAATAAAAAATATTGCGCGGGAAAATCGAATTACCATAGTCGAAAACAAACCCCTTGCCCGTGCCTTGTATCAGTCGGTTGACGTGGGAGGAGTCGTGCCGCAGGAATTGTATCAGGCGGTCGCCGAAGTCCTCGCTTATGTCTACCGGTTGAAAAATAAAAAAGTTCGTCCGGCGGCTCGGGCGGCTTGAATATAAAGTCCGGTAAAAATGGACAGAGAAGATGTATTTGCAAGGTTGGAGGAGCGACTCGGCGAACTCCGAAAACAACACGATAAAGGCGACAAAAAACGCGGGAAGGAGAAAAAAATGGCGGCATCGGACGAATCTGTCGAAGGCGGCAATTCCCTTTCGATAGGAGCATTTATACAAAAATACAGCGATGTCATAATTGCGTTGACGTTGGTAACGATCGTCATAATGATGATTATTCCTCTGCCGACCGCGCTTTTGGATATGCTGATCTGCCTTAACATAACGATTGCGCTTATCGTCGTAATGAGCGCGATTTACAATGAGGAGGCTTTGGATTTATCCGTATTCCCATCGCTTTTGCTTGTTACGACGCTTTTCCGATTAGCCTTGAATATTTCTTCGACGCGACTGATTTTGCTGAACGGTTACGCCGGAGAAGTCATAACGGCATTCGGAAATTTCGTCGTCGGCGGTAACCCGGTTATCGGTTTCATAATGTTTATAATCCTGGTCATTATAAACTTTATCGTTATTACTAAAGGTTCCGAGCGCGTTGCGGAAGTTTCGGCGCGTTTCACATTGGACGCAATGCCCGGTAAACAGATGGCAATAGATGCGGACTTGAATCAGGGCGCAATTACCGACGCGGAAGCAAAAGTCCGGCGCGAAAAAATTCAGCGCGAAGCGGACTTTTTCGGCGCAATGGACGGTGCCTCGAAATTCGTCAAGGGCGATGCGATAGCCGCGATAATCATAATGCTGATAAATATCGGCGGCGGTTTTGTAATCGGCATGGTTCAAAGAAATTTGGAGGCGGTCGATGCTCTTCAAACTTACACGCTTTTGACGGTCGGTGAAGGTCTTGTCAGTCAGATCCCGGCACTTTTGATTTCCACCGCAACCGGTATCATAGTTACCCGCGCCGCCTCCGAAGGCAATTTGGGTAACGATATTGTCAAACAGCTTTTCAACAACGAAAGAATTTTCTTCATCAACAGCGGCGTTTTGGTATTCCTCGCACTCGTTCCGGGCTTGCCGGGTGTTCCCTTTATGGCACTTGCGGGAGTTTGCGGATTTATCGGATACAACCTTCGCAAAAAAACGGCGGTCGTTCAGGAAGTCGAAGAGGAACAGAAGGAAGTCAGGGAAAAGGCGGAAGCTACCCGTCCGGAAAATATCGTTTCGCTGTTGCAGGTCGATCCGATGGAATTGGAAATCGGTTATTCGTTAATTCCGCTGGTCGATACCGGGCAGGGCGGCGACCTTCTCGACCGAATCGTAATGATTCGCCGACAATGCGCGCTTGAACTCGGTCTTGTCGTTCCCACAATTCGTATCAGAGATAACATTCAAATTAAGCCGAACTCTTACATAATTAAATTGAAGGGGCAGGAAATTGCGCGCGGCGAATTGTTGCTTGATCATTTCCTTGCAATGAACTCCGGAACCGTTTTTGAAGAAGTTCCCGGAATTGAAACGATTGAACCGGCGTTCGGGTTACCGGCGTTGTGGATTCCGGAAAGCGAAAGAGAACAGGCGGAACTCAACGGTTATACGGTCGTCGATGCGGTTTCGGTTTTGGCAACGCATTTGACGGAAGTCATAAAACAACATGCATCGGAAATTCTCGGTCGTCAGGAAACTCAAAATCTTATCGACAACCTTGCAAAAACTCATCAATCTCTCGTCAACGAAGTTGTTCCGGATCTCATGGGCGTGGGCGAAGTCCAAAAAGTTTTGGCAAACCTGCTGGAAGAGAGAATATCGATTCGCGACATGGCGACGATCATGGAAGTTTTGGCGGATTATGCGCGTGCAACGAAAGATACCGAAATTCTCACGGAATACGTCCGCCATGCCATGGCAAGACAAATTACTTCGCAGGTCGTACAGGGAAATACCCTGCCTTGTATCACATTGGATCCCGGCTTGGAAAACAGGATTGCCGGCAGTGTTCAACGAACGGATCACGGCTCATTTGTCAACCTCGATCCGGATTCGATGCGCCGCATGATTTCTTCACTCAATGCGGAATTGGAGAAACTCACAAACATGGGCTATCAGCCGGTAGTTTTGACAAGTCCGGCGGTTCGCCTGTATTTCAGAAAATTGGTGGCGCGTTCGGTACAGGGCTTGATAATCGTATCGCACGCGGAAATAGATCA
>CAJOPK010000115.1 GCA_905236255.1 uncultured Selenomonadaceae bacterium
CCGCAATATTCTTCAAAGGCTGCCGAAACAATTTCAAGAGAAACCGGCGCGCAGATTTATACACTTGATCCGGTTGTTACCGGTGAATCGGATCCGAAAAATGCCGATGCCTATTTAAATTCAATGTTGCAAAATACAATGACTTTGATTAAGGCTCTGAATTAAAAAATTTTTCTCCGATGAATTTTTATCGGAGTTTTTTTGTTTATCGGGTTTAGTTTGAAAATCCGTCAAATGCAGGAAAAATAAAATTTTTAACGAAAAATACGCGCCGTAAAAAGTTTTTTGACATTGAATCGAAACAAAATTTTTGAACTCGGAGGAAACTTTAAAATGACTTTTAAAAAATTTGCAAGAGTTTTTTGTGCCGGAATTGTTACGGCGACCTTGACATTCAGCGGTTGCGGGATAACTCAAGGCGAGGGTGTCAAAGACGGTGAAAAAACGACCGTTGCGGTTGAAGATACGAAATCGGTCGATAAAACTGAAACCGTTGCCGGCATAAGAAATACTCCCGCCGTAAATGTTGCAAAACTTGTCGGACCGGCAGTCGTCGGAATTACAAACAAAGCCGTTGCCCGCGATTTTTTCAATCGTCGAATTGAAACGGAAGGTGTCGGCTCCGGCGTAATTTTTCAAAGTGACGGCTACATTGTCACAAACAATCATGTAATTGCCGGCGCAAAGGAATTGATTGTATCTCTGCCCGACGGAAACAGCCTTAACGGCGAGCTTGTCGGTGCCGACGAAATGACCGATATTGCGGTCGTAAAAATCGATGCGAAAGATTTGCCGACCGCAAAATTTGGAAATTCCGATGACGTTATGGTCGGTGAACCGGCAATAGCGATAGGCAATCCGATGGGGCTTGAGTTTAGGGGAAGTGTTACCGTCGGAATAGTCAGCGCGCTCAATCGTACTTTGGAACTCAGCGACCGCAAAATCAGTCTTATTCAGACCGACGCGGCAATAAGTCCGGGAAATTCCGGCGGCGCGCTCTGCAACGCGGAAGGTGAAGTTATCGGAATAAACAGCGCAAAACTTGCCGCAAACGGAGTTGAAGGTATGGCGTTTGCAATTCCGATCAACACCGTTCAATCAATAATTTCCGAACTCATGGAAAAGGGTTATGTTGCCCGTCCCTATCTCGGCGTGACGATTTTCGATAAACCGACCGCCGCCCGTTACGGCTATCAACTTACGATTGACAAGGGCGTTTATGTTTTCCAAGTTGCTCTCAATGCTCCGGCGGGACGTGCCGGACTTCAGCGCGGCGACATAATTTTGAAAATTGACGACAAGGAAGTAAACACGGTTACCGATGTGAGAAGTGAAGTCGCGGCGCATAAAGTCGGCGACAAAATCAAGGTCGAATACGATCGCGACGGCAAAAAGACGACGGTCGAAGTGACTTTGCAGGAAATGCCGCAACCTTCCAATCAATGAAAATAAATATTATTTCAATCGGCAAACTCAAAGAAAAATTCTTGCGTGAGGGCGCGGCGGAATATTTGAAACGTCTGCGCCCTTTTGTCAAGGTTGAAATCGTCGAAATTCCCGAATGTAAAACGGTTGACGAAGAAGCCGAAAAAATTTTATCGAGAGTTTCCAAAAATTCAAAACTCTTCGTGCTTGACGTTTTCGGGGAAGAATTGACTTCCGAAAATTTTGCAAAAAAAATTGCCGATTTGACCCTGACCGGCGAAAGTGATTTTACTTTTGCAATCGGCGGTGCTTTCGGCTTGGGGGAAGAATTGCGGAAGGCGGCAGATTTTAAGTTGAGTTTGTCGAAAATGACTTTCACCCATCAGATGACGCGAATAATTTTGTTGGAACAAATTTATCGTGCCTTCAAAATAAATCGCGGTGAACCTTACCATTGGTGATTTAATGGACAGAAGAATCGTATCCGGATTGCTCGGTTATTTGACTTTATTCAGCGGCGCGGCAATGATCCCGCCGTTTGTCCTTGCCGCCTGTTTTGAAGAAGTGAACGGCGCGGCAACTTTTTTGCTGTCGATGTTTTTGTGTCTTGCCGCAACTTTTGAGCTTGAAAGATTCGGCGGATTGAAGGGCAAAGACAATATCGGAGTCCGTGAAGGCTTGGCGGTTACCGGACTCGGTTGGCTGTTAATGTCAATTTTGGGAATGGTGCCTTATCTTGTGGGCGGTTGGCTTAGTCCTTTGGACAGTTTTGTCGAATCTTTTTCCGGATTTTCCGGTACCGGTGCGACGGTCATTGAGGACGTTGAAATTTTGCCGCGCAGTATTTTGCTCTGGAGAAGTCTTTCAAATTGGATCGGCGGCTTGGGAATAATCGTAATTTTTATGGCCTTGATGTCACAATTCGGACGGGGCGCAATGTTCATTTTGCAGGCGGAAGCCACCGGTCCGACCAAAGAAAGACAGATGCCCAGAATCCGGGACAATGCAAAGGCTCTTTTCACGGTTTATGTTGTTTTGACCTGCTTTTGTGCCGCCGGATATTTTTTGTGCGGATTAAATCCTTTTGCCGCCGTAAATCATGCACTGACAACGATAGCCACCGGAGGTTACGGAATTTACAACGGGACGGTTTCGGAATACGGAAATGTTTGGCTTGAAATTTGCATGGCGTTTTTTATGATTGTTTCAAGCGGAAGTTTTGCGATGTATGTAACGGCGGGGAGAAGGGGAATAAAGACGATTTTCAAAAATACCGAATTTCGGGTCTATCTTCAAATAATTACGGTTGCGGCTCTCGTCGTTGCGGTCGATTTGTTTATTGAAATGAATGTCGATATTTTTACGGCAATTCGCAGTGCCTTTTTCCATGTTGCATCTTTGAGTTCGACTACCGGATTTGTTGCACAGGATTTTGACACTTACCCGCCGATAAGCAAATTTTTTCTGATGATGACAATGTTTTTGGGCGGTTGTGCGGGAAGTACCGCCGGCGGTTTAAAAGTTGCCCGAATAATTTTGCTCTTTAAATTTATCGCATCTCTCGTCCGGCAAAAAATTCATCCCGACATGATCAGCCCGGTAAAAATTGACGGGCGGGTAATAAACGATGACATAATTTTCGGCGCGGCAAAATTTTTCTTTGCCGTCGTAATTCTGGATATAATTTTTGCCTTTGTCATGATGTTTGACGGGATTGACTTTATAAATGCCGTCAGTGTCAGTGTTTCGACTGTGGCAAGTGTCGGACCGGGTTTCGGGATAGAAGGAGCGACCAGCACTTACGCGCTTTTGCCGGACTTCAGCAAATTTTTTGCCTGTATCGTAATGTTTTTTGCGCGGCTTGAAATTTTTACGGTTTTGGTACTTTTTACTCCGTCGTTTTGGAGCGGGAAAAATTGGTAAGATCGTGTCGTTTTTTTTCCGGACTAAAATTTTTCGATGAATTGCGGAGAATTTAAAAAATCTTGAAAGAGATCTTTCGGTTTCTCAAATAAAATTTCGCGCAGATTTGAAGCCGAAACGTCAAGCAACAAATTTTTTTGATAAGGCGAAAGTTTTCGGCGCCTTTCGTAAATATCCCGCCGGTTTAAGTGTTTCGTAACTTTTGTGACGACGGGAATTTCGGATGATGATGAAATTTTTTTGAGCAAATTTTTGCCGCGTTCATTGAATGCCAAAACACGCGCAAAAATTCCGGAATAAAGTTCGTCAATTTCACAACTTTTCAGATCGAGCAAAAAATGCAAAAGCAACCTTTCGATACGACTTGCCGGATAACGAAGGCTTGTCATTCCGGCAACGATTTCAAAATAATTTTTTGAAGTGCCGGCGACTTTCGGCATAAGATTTTCCAGACCTTCGGTCATTCCGTAAATTTCCTTCAAACTTTTTTCGGTTGCCGTCAGAAGTTTTGTCAAAATCGGACGAAACAAAAATTCTTTGCTTACAAGTCCGAAAATTTTTTCCTTTTGCAAAGCGGCAAGAGTTTCCGAATCGACGGAAGCCGAAATCTTTTTCCAATCGGGATTTTCTTTGTAAACCTCATTGCGGATTGCCGCCGCACTTGAAAAATTTTCGCGTAAAATTCCGTCGTCGTAATCGGCTCCGAATCGTTGAATCAAAATCGGCAAAATTTCCGCCGGCAAGGCCCGCAAATATTCAATCGCCAAAATATTGTTCGGACGACTTAAAATCTTTTCGTCAATCCCGGTATATTCCGATAAAATTTCCGCAGTTGCCCGAGCGTATGAAATTCCGACTGACATTTTTTTCTTCAACTTTTCGGAAAAATCTTTGTCGTCGAAAAAATTTGCCGCCGTCCGCAATATCGACAAATCCGGAAATTCCGCTCCGAAAGCAAGTTTATTTATCACGCCGAGTTTTTTTAAAATTTTTATCCCGCCCCGCGCAAAATCTTGCGCACTTTCAACGGCAAAAACAAACGGCAATTCCAAAACCAAATCGCAACCGCCGAAAATTGCAAGTCGCGCCCGGGTAAATTTGTCCAAAATTGTCGGCATTCCGCGCTGGGTAAAGCTGCCGCTCATAACGGCAACGACGGGTTCTCCTCCGGTCAATTTCTTTAATTCGGAAATTTGAAACTCATGTCCCGAATGAAAAGGATTGTATTCCGCAATTATTCCAATCGCCAAATTTTCACCGCCTTACAAAATTTTCTCAAGTCTATCAAATTTTTATTCGGTCTTCAATGAACGGAAGATTTTTCGTCAAAACGGCAAATCGATACAATTTGATTGAATAAAAGCAGGATTTTTTGAAAAAATGCCGCAATAAAAAGATCGGAAAAAATTTTTTTGGGGGTTTTGTTTATGAGAAGAACGGCAATACTTTTGTTGATGATTTTTGTTTTGATGATGTTTGCGGCTTGCGGAAATGTTTCGGAAACGGGAAAAAATTCCGCCGGCGAAAATTTTTGCACGGTGACCGACGACAACGGACGCACGGTAAATATTTCAAAAAAACCGGAGAGGATTGTCGTCGTTTCCGCATCTTTTTTGGAGCCTTTGCATGAAGTCGGGGGAAGTGTGGTCGGTCGTCCTTCCTCAAAAATAAAAGTTCCGGATTTTGCAAAGGATGCCGAAGATATAGGACCGGTCTATCAGATCGACACCGAAAAACTTTTGGCTTGTCGCCCGGATTTGGTCATCGTCAACAAGGGAATGAATGAAAGACTTTCCACGATTTTGGACGAGAATAAAATAAATTTTGTCGTTGCCGACATGAAAGAATACGAAAACGTCAAGAAAAATGTTTTGATGTTTGCCGAAATTACCGGACAACCGGAAAAGGGCAAAGAAGTCGTCGCCGATATGGAAACCAAAATTAAAAATATCAAAGACAACTTGCCGGCGGAATCGAAACGGGTTGCAATTTTGCACGGCACCGCGCAGGGCATCAGCGTACAGCTTGACGGCAGTATTGCCGGAAATGTTTTGAAAATTTTGGGCTGGGAAAATGTTGCCGCCGGAATGAAGGCGATCGAAGGAAAACCGGATACCGCACCTTACAGCTTGGAAACTTTGATCGAACAAAATCCGGAGATAATTTTTGTCACGAGCATGGGGAACATTGACGAGATAAAAAAACATATGGACGCGACAATTTCAGAAAATCCTGCTTGGCAGACAATTCCCGCCGTCAAAAACAATCAACTTTATTATCTGCCGCAGGATTTGTTTTTGTTGAGTCCCGGTATTCATTATCCTGAGGCTGCGGAATATGCCGCAAAACTGATTTACCCGGAGGGCTTTAAATGATTCCGGATAAATTTTCAAAAAATCCGATTTTAATTTTGACGGTTTTTGCGATCGTTGCATTTTTCGGAATGTGTTTCAGCGTAATGAAAGGTTCGGTCGAAATCCCCTTCAATGAAATTTTTTCGGCGATTTTCGGAAGTTCGGAAAGTATTCACGGGCAAATTTTAAACAATATCAGACTTCCCAGAACAATCGTCGCCGCACTTGTGGGAATAAATCTTTCGCTGTCCGGAACAATCTTGCAGGCGGTAATGAAAAATCCGCTTGCCGACCCTCACATAATCGGAATATCTTCCGGCGCGGGACTTGCGGGAATTTCGGTGATGTTGCTTTTTCCGGAATCGGCTTGGGCAATAACTCCGGTTGCATTTTTGGGGGCAATGGCGGCGGCTCTTTTGATTTACATTCTTGCATGGAAAAACGGAATCAGACCGATCCGGATAATTTTGGCGGGCGTGGCGGTTTCGGCATTTTTGGGCGCGGGAATATCTTCACTCATGATTTTGAACAGCGACAAAGTTCACGGCGCACTGATGTGGATGGTCGGAGGACTTTCGGCAAGAAGTTGGCCGCACGTCGAAATAATTTTGCCTTACACGATAATCGGAATGATTTTGGCTTTTATCGGGGCAAAATATTTAAACGTCCTGATGCTCGGCGATGAAACGGCAAAAAGTTTGGGGCTTAACGTGGAAGCGGTACGCCTGATTTTTACGGCATTGGCGGCACTTTTGGCGGCAAGCGCGGTATCGGTTGTGGGACTTTTGGGGTTTGTCGGTTTAATAGTTCCTCATGCAACAAGATTGATAATCGGCACGGATCACCGGTATTTGTTGCCGGGCGCGGCATTGGCGGGAATTGCGACGGTGACGGTCAGCGACACTTTTGCGAGAATTGCATTTTCACCGGTCGAACTTCCGGTGGGAATAGTCATGGCGGCGGCAGGCGCGCCGTTTTTCCTGTTTTTGTTGAGGAAGGAGCTTTAAAGTGAAAATTGAAGTCAAAAATCTTTCCGTAAACATTGCCGGAAAAAAAATCTTGTCGAATGTAAATCCGGTTTTTCCGGAGGGGAAAAGTATAGCGATAATCGGACCGAACGGCGCGGGAAAATCAACTCTGTTAAGTGTTTTGGCAAATTTGAGATCTGAATATGAAGGCGAAGTTTTGGCGGACGGCGAAAATATCCGAAAAATAAATCGAAAAAAACTTGCCCGCCGGCTTGCAATTTTGCCGCAGACAATGCAAATTCCTCCGGATATAACAGTCGAACGCCTGATTGATTACGGCAGATTTCCTTACAGGGGACTTTTTTCCGCCGGAGATCCGAAAAAAGATCGCGAAGCCGTCGAACGGGCAATAAAAATCGTAAATTTGGAAAAATTTAAAGACCGCCGGGTAAATTCTCTTTCCGGCGGCGAACGTCAACGGGCAAGGATTGCCATGGCTTTGGCCCGGGAACCGGAAGTTATGCTTTTCGACGAACCGACGACTTATCTTGACATAGCTTTTCAAATTGAAGTCATGCAAATAATCCGAATGATAAACGAAAAATTCGGAATGACCGTAATAACGGTACTGCACGAT
The DNA here is from genome assembly GCA_905236255.1 of uncultured Selenomonadaceae bacterium. GTDB lineage: Bacteria > Bacillota > Negativicutes > Selenomonadales > Selenomonadaceae > Quinella. The sequence goes on from CAJOPK010000115.1 coordinate 7,308, forward strand.
ATAAATCACGCCGTGCAATATTCCGATGAAGTGATTGTCGTAAAAGACGCAAAAACTTTTCAGGGCGCGCCTAAAGATACAATAAATTCCGAGATGCTTGAAAAAATTTTCGGGGTAAGGGCTGAAATTTTCACCAACGAAAAAGGCGTTTCCATTTTGTCGCCGGTTTCGACGATAAAAAATCAATCCTCTTGAAAATTTTTCAAAGCCTTCAATCCGAGATAAAATCCGATTGCCGCGTACAAAATCAAAATCAAAAACGAATCCCGCATAAAAATTCCGCCGGTGCAGAGAGATCTTAAAAGTTGACTTGTATGAGTCAGAGGCAGACAATTTACAAAAAATCTTACGACTTCCGGCAAAGCTCCGGTCGAAAAAAATGTTCCGCACATGAAAGACATCGGCAACAAGACATAAGTATTCACCTGTGCCATTTCTTCATAAGTCGAAAGTTTCATTGCCGCAAAAAATCCGATCTCCGCAAAAATTATCGAATTTAAAATCAGCACGACAAACATTGACCCGCTCAACAAAATATTTGCCCCGAAAATTTCCGCCGTCAAAATTATTATCAGGGAAGATATTAAAGCCTTCAGTACCGCGCCGGAAATTTTCCCGATCAAAAATGCGGAAGGACTTACCGGCGACAGCAAATATTCTTCCAAACTTTTGTGATAGACGCGCTCGGCATGAATCGGAATCATTCCGTGAAATCCCATGTTCATTGAATTTAAAGCCATTATGCCCGGCACAATGAAATCAAGATATGTTCCGGAAGAAAGTTGGACGTTTCTGCCCAATCCCCAACCGAAAGCCGTCAAATACAAGAGCGGCGCAACCGTCCTGCTCAAAATAAATTTTGTCAGGCGGCGTTTCAATACAAGCCAATCCCGCCAAAAAACCGTCCCGATGTCACGAAAATTCATAAGCCGTTCCTCCGTCCGGTCAATTCGATAAAAACGTCCTCCAAATTCGTCGGTCGTATTTTTACGTTTCCGGAAAATTCCGGGACAAATTTTGCGGCGGTTTCCCGGTCGCGAAAAAATTTGTAAGATTTTCCTTCCGTCCCTTCACATTCGACGGTGAAATTTCCCAATCGTTCGCAAAGATTTTTTGGAGAATCATTCGCGATAAATTTTCCTTTGTCGATTATTGCCGTCCTTCGGCAGAGTTTTTCCGCCTCCTCAATATAATGAGTGGTGATTACGATTGTCACGCCGTTTTTTGAAAGGTCTTTTATTAAATCCCAAATTTTTCTCCTGACCTGCGGATCGAGTGCGACGGTCGGCTCGTCCATAAAAAGAATTTTCGGTCTGTGAACAAGAGCGCGGGCAATCAAAAGCCGGCGTTTCATTCCGCCGGACAATTTTGCCACATTGTAATTTGCATAATCGGAAAGTTCCATGTAATCGAGCAATTCTTTTATGCGATTTTGATAATCCGATTTTTCCATTCCGTAAAGTCGGGCGTGCAATTCAAGATTTTCCGCCGCATTCAATTCGCGATCAAAATTTATGTGTTGCGGCACAACGCCGGGCAATTTTTTTATTTCCGGGTCGTTGCCGTCAAAAATTTTTCCGTCGTAAAAAATTTTCCCGGAAGTCGGTTTGATTTGTCCGGTCAACATTCGGATAATTGTGGTTTTTCCGGCTCCGTTCGGTCCCAAAAGTCCGAAAATTTCATTTCGTTCGATGGAAAAACTTATATCGTCAACCGCCGTCTTGAAAGAAATTTTTTTGTCTTTGCCGACGGTTTTAAATTTTTTTGTAAGGTTAAAAACTTCAATCATAAAAACCTCAAAAAAACGGAGCGGAAACTTTCCGCCCCGAGCTTTAAAAATTCGATCCAAAAAATTTTATCAATCTTTGTCGTTACCCTGCAAAGCTTCCCAAGCATCATTCGCCTGCTTTACATAGAGAGCGCGAATGGCTTTGTTTTCTCCCAAGCCGTGCAGATAAGCATTGACCGAAAAACCTTCTTTTGTCAAAATCGATTTGTGTGAATCTTCTTCATCGCCCGCCATGTCGTTGTTTGCATGATCGCCGGCAACCATCATTATCGGAACAAGCGTAATATTTTTGATTTTATTCGCCTTCAATTTCGGAAGTACGGTTTCAAGATTCGGCCAGCCTTCGACGGTGTAAACGTAAACATTTTTGTAACCGGCTTCGTCAAGTTTTGCCTGAAGTACGGAGTAGTAGGCGTTTGCCGGTTGAGGAGTGCCGTGTGCCATGAGAAGAACGGCGGAATCTTTTCCGGGTTTCTTGATTTCGGTGAAAAGTGCTTTCACAAAATCGGCAACGTCATCGTCCTGATCTTCCTGACCCTGCCAATAAATCAAGGAGGTTCCCAAGGTCATGGCTTTGAAATTTTTCTTGTAGTTGTGGAAAACCGCCTTGTCGTAATCGTATTCCATTCCCGGAATTACGTCGAGTGAAACCAACGCGACGCGGGTATAACCTTCCGCCTTCAGTTGGTCAAGAGCCTCTTCGGGAGTGGGATATTTGATCCCTTCATTTTTGTTGATGCGATCGATTATTATGTGACTTGTAAAAGCCGTAACGACTTTTGTGCCGGGATGGGCTTTTTCAATTTCTTTTACGGTCGCTTCGATTGTCTTTTCGCGACTTTCCTTGAAAGTCGTGCCGAATCCCATGACGACGATCGCGTCTTTGTTTGCGAGCTTTGCAAATTTCGCGTCTTTGTTTTCAAACTTCAAAACGCCGATTTGCGAGGCACGATGCAAAGATTCGGTAGCCGTCTTGACTTCCGGATTGAGTGAGTAAGCGGCTTCCGCAGGTGTACCTGCCCACAACGCCGCCGAGCATGCCAAAGAAAGGGCAAGCAATTTTTTAAGATCTGACATAACAAGATCTCCTCTCAAAAAAACTTAATATCGGTGCCGAAATATATATATCTTCATTCGGCAAGCTAATTATAGTTAATATTTTTACTCTGTCAATGAAAATGCCGGAAAAATAACGTTGAACCTCTCCCGGCTAAAGCCGGAAGATTCATGAAAAGTTTGACGGTCAAGCCGCCCTTATTCTCAAAGGGCTGTCCAAAAGCCC
>CAJOPK010000116.1 GCA_905236255.1 uncultured Selenomonadaceae bacterium
AACATGGTAATTTTCCTCATATCTCAAAAACTTCTTCTCGTGAAAGTAATACTGGCGAGTATTATATAGGGCAACATTAAAGAGGTTATTGCTATAGGCGCACATCTCTTTAAGCATTGAATATTCTTCTTTAGAAAGACCGCGAATTATATTAGATTGAGTTAAAAACATTCCATTTCACCTCCTTTTTAATATATGTTTATCATACAGCAATATCTAAAATTTGGCAATATATTTCTAGCAGTTCGCAGATTATTTTTTGTAGGGGCATCGAACCCCTACAAAAAATCCGCCATTCATCTCCCACCTGTAGAGGAGGGAGTCTTCCGGCGGATTACGTTAAAAATTTTTTTACATAACCATCTTCATAACATCGGCAATGCTGCCCGGCTCGACAATTTCTTTGTAGCGAGCATTCGGGAATTTTTCACGCAAGAAATTCATCATTCCGGCTTGATCCAAAGTTTCGCCGGTTGCGTTGACCGTGTAAGTATTTCTCTTTCCGCCCAACGCAGTCGCTCCGCCGTTATCGTGTGCCGTGATTCCGAGTCCGCTGAGTGCAGAACGCATTCCTTCCATATTCACCAAGCCGTTATCGCCAAGTGCGTTGTCATAACCTGCCTGATAGAGAAAACCGGCAACATTCCAGCTGTCAATGTAAGTTCCGCCTGCAACATTTTCAAGCTGTTCGTCGCTCAAAACTTCTTCCTGAAAAATTTTTTCGTTTTTCATTTTCAATGATTCCTTTCTGTTGTGAAAGCAGTTCGACTTACGGAAGTCGGAGTTTCCCGGTTCAGTTGCCATGCCGAACTTACGACATCTTCACTGTAATCGGACGTAGTTTAGCCAAAAATTATTCGCTTGTCAAGTGCGATTCATTCCTGCTTCACAAAGTCTTGCAATTTTTTTGATTTGAAAGTAAAATGCACGTTGCAGGTTTAAAAGACTTGCGACGTTTAATTTTTTTTGGGGAGGGTATTAGTCTTGTTAAAAAAATTGGGACAATTTTACGAAGAGACCGCTTTGATAAAGTTGATAGCAATAGGTCTTGTCATAGGAATTTTACTTGCATTGTTTGTACCGACGATCGTTCCGGTTATCGCAGTTTTCGGAAAACTTTTCGTAAACGCATTGAAAGGTGTCGCTCCGATTTTGGTTTTCGTCTTGGTAATGAACGCACTTTCGCAAAAAGCCGAATCGTCGCAAATTATGAAACCGATTATAGTGCTTTACATAGTCGCGTCATTTTTATCATCATTGGTTGCCGTCACGGCATCATTTTTATTCCCGACAACTTTGGTTTTGCAGGTCGGCGATTCAACGGTAACTCCTCCGAGCGGCATTGTCGAAGTTTTGCAAAATGTAATTATGAATGTTGTCGATAACCCGATACACGCTTTGACCAATGCGAATTATATCGGTATTTTGGCTTGGGGCATTTTGATGGGCTTGGCGTTCAGAAATGCCGGCGAAGGATTGCACAATGTCCTTTCGGATCTTGCAAAAGCCGTTACAAAAGTCGTGCAGTGGGTAATTCGTTTCGCTCCTTTCGGTATCATGGGCTTGGTTGCCGATTCAATCGCGACAAGCGGAATTGAAACTTTGCTGGGCTACGCGAAACTTTTGGCTGTACTTTTGGGAGCGTTCTTCAGCGTTGCACTCATCATGAACCCGCTGATTGTATTCTTGAAACTTCACCGCAATCCTTATCCGCTTGTCTTTGCGACTCTGAAGGAAAGCGGACTTTATGCATTTTTTACGAGAAGTTCCGCCGCAAATATTCCGGTCAACATGAGTCTTTGCAAACGCTTGGGATTGAATGAAGATATTTATTCCGTGTCCATTCCTTTGGGTGCGACGATTAACATGGCGGGAGCGGCGATAACGATCGCGGTTTTGAGTTTGGCTGCGGCTCATACTTTGGGAATTTCGGTTGATATGCCGACCGCACTTTTACTCTGCCTTATTTCGACTGTCGGAGCTTGCGGAGCGTCCGGAGTTGCCGGCGGGTCACTTTTGCTGATTCCGGTTGCCTGTGCGAGTTTCGGAATTGACAACGATATTGCCATGCAGGTTGTCGGAGTCGGATTTATAATCGGCGTTTTGCAAGATTCCTGCGAAACGGCTTTAAATTCCTCAAGCGACGCTCTTTTCACTGCGACTGCGGAATTTGCGGAACGGGCGAAAGCCGGCACTTTGAAAGATGAGGACATGGTTCCCCGTGCGGAGGAATAATTTTTCGTCATGGTTAAAATAATTTTACTGCTTGCAATACTCTTATTTCCGGCGAATTTTGCAAATGCGGCTCCGGACTTTTTCACCGCGAAAATTCGGCTTGTCTGTGCGTTGAGTTCTTTGGGTGCGTACAACAGTGATGAAGGTTCTTTTGCCCGGAGTATGCTTGAGTCTTACGGTCACCGAATTGAAAAAATCGGACAAAAAAATACCGCCGATTTGAACGCGAAAGCATTTTTCGTAACCTGTCCGACCGGTGAGGACAAGAACATAAAAATTTTGACGATTGCGGGAACGGAAGATTTGAACGATGCGGAAATTGATTTTCGCGTTGCCCGTGCGTCATTGAACAACTCGCAACCTCTTGAAAGCGGCGACGAAAAAATTTTGAAGAAAAAAATTTTTGTCCATCGCGGTTTTCGGGATTATGCCGACGTTATTTTGTCCGGCGGTCTTAAAGAAAGTTTGATTGAGGAGCTTAAAAAAAATCCTTCCGAAACTCTTTACATCACCGGTCACAGTCTCGGCGGAGCGGTTGCACTTTTGACCGGAATAAGACTTGCCGACGCGGGAATTTCGCCGGACAGATTGAAAATTGTAACTTTCGGCGCTCCGGCTGTCGGCAGTAAGGCGTTAAACGAAACTTACAAAGACAAGATCGATTTGACGCGAATTGTAATGCGGGGCGACATTGTGAAAAAATCTTTGAGCGTTTTGGGTTACAGTCAATTCGGAGATCCGATCGATTACAAGCCGGCGAAAAGTTCAAGAAATTTCGAGCATAAAATGACATTGTATCTTGATTGTGCTTTGCGGGATTATTACGAGGCGGGCGGCTTTGAAAATCCGGTTATCGTCAACGCGACAAAAAAATTTTCCGGAAAAGTTTATGTTGCACCGCTTGAAATTGTCGGGAACAGTTTTGAAAAAGACGACGAAAAATTTATAATTGCCGCAATGCACGACAGTTTGCTTGCCCGGTTGCCGGGTGCAAAATTTTTCGAGCCGAAAGCGAGGACGATAGAAACGGACGATATTTTCGGCGACGATTTGGAAAAATATATCGAGCCGGCGAAAAAATCCGGTTGCAAATACATTCTTGCACAAATGCTCAACGTGCGGTCGGTAAGAGATTCCCGCAACGATGTCAAACGAATTACTTTGGAAGAAATGATTTGCGACTTGAAAGGTTTTCCCCTTTCCATGCAAACTTCGAGTGCGACGACCGACAAATTTACCGCATTGGGAGCGGCAATTTTTGCACGGGAAAATTTGCATGAATCGCGGGAAAAAATTTTCGCCGAAAAAACGGAGATTAAAAAATGAATTTGTCTTTTGTCAAGTCCGAAAGATTCCGGGAGATTGAACGGTTTATTATCGTCGGCGGGCTGTCTTTCCTGATAGATTACGGATTGCTTTTCGCTCTGACGGAATTTGTCGGAATAAATTATCTGTATTCGTCGGGAATTTCTTTCGTCGTTTCGGTGATTTTCAATTACATTCTCTGCGTGAAATATGTATTCAAAAAAGCCGGCAAGCAATCTTTCCGACAGCGGGTTTTGTTTATCGGCTCAAGTATCATCGGATTGTTTTTGAATCAGTTTTGTATGTGGATCGGAGTCGAATTTTTGAAACTTCACTACATGCTGACGAAAATTTTGGCAACGGCGATCGTCACTTTCTGGAATTACGTCATGAAAAGAAAGGCGGTCATGGGTTAAGGGTTTTAATATGACCCTTATTTTTTTTTGCATGTTCACGCTGTTGACAGGCATTGTATAATTAAGGCACTGTGAAAATGATAAAAGTATAATGATAAAAGAAAAAATTGTCGGCAACAGATTTGCGGAAAAATTTTTTGACATCGATTTAAGGAAAGAAGTTTTTAATGTTTGAATTTGAATTTATGCGAAACGCACTCGCCGCCGTTTTGCTTGTAACGCCGCTTTTCGGAATTTTATCGACCATGGTCGTTTCAAACCGAATGGCTTTTTTTTCCGATTCTCTCGGTCACGGAGCATTTACCGGAATTGCAATCGGATCTTTAATCGGCATCGGCTCGGAAATTTTCGGCTTGCTGGGATTTTCGGTGACGTTTGCACTTTTGATAACTTACATAAAAAATAAAGCTCGTTCCGGGGCGGACACGGTTATCGGAGTTTTCAGTTCGACCGCAATAGCTTTGGGACTTTTACTGATGACTTCCGGCGGTCGGTTCAACAAATTTTCAAGATTTCTGATAGGAGATTTGTTGAGCGTCACGCGGGAGGATTTGATTGCATTGGCGGCGGTCGCAATTTTGGTTGCGGCAAGCTGGGCGATATTCTTCAACCGGCTTTTGATTTCTTCGGTAAATTTGACTTTGGCGAAAAGTCGCGGAATAAATACCCGGTTTGTCGAATCGGCATTTGCCGTTTTGCTTGCGGTCGTTGTCGCCTTGAGTATAAACAAAGTCGGCATTTTGATAATAAATGCTTTTTTGGTACTGCCCGCCGCCGCCGCCCGGAATGTCACAAATTCAGTCAGACCTTATCATTTCTGCAGTGTTCTTATAGCACTTTCTTCCGGTTTAATCGGATTGATTGCGGCTTATGAACTTGATGCCGCCGCCGGTTCCGCAATAGTTGTCTGTAACGCGATAATTTATTTTGTTACGCTGATTTTGAAACCGCACTTTGTAAAATGAAAATCAATCCGGTATAATACGCTTGAAAATCGTTTGCGGAAAGGAGCGATTTAAATGACTGAAGTTGAAGAAAAAGTTTCGGAGTTGCAAAGAAGTTCGGCAGTTCA
>CAJOPK010000117.1 GCA_905236255.1 uncultured Selenomonadaceae bacterium
AATCTTCATCGCCGTCAATCAAATCCGCCGCCCTTTTCAACTGTTCCTCCATATCAAACGGAACCGTTGTCGATACGGTGTAAAAATAACCGGCATGCGTGCGTTTGATTTCGGTATCGGGATTTCCGTCCAATACCGCCGCATGAGCGGAACCGAATAACAGAAAAGAAAGAAACACAGCCGAAAAAAACTTTTTCATTTACAAACACTCCTTCAAAAAATTTTTCAGTGACCGGAATTGTCGGAAACACTTACACGCTCTTTAAAAATTTTGTAAGTCCACCCTTGATAAATCAAGACAACAGGTACAAAAATTACCGCCGCAATCGTCATGATCAGCAAAGTTCCGGGAGTTGATGCGGAGTTGTAAATCGTCAAACTCAGATCCGGCAAAGTCGAAACCATAAGACGCGGGAAAAGTGCAACGAAAAATCCGATCGTCGTAACGATTATTGTTCCGGTCGTCGCGTAAAATGCCGAACGCGGTTTTCCTTCCCGGACAAACGACCAAGAAGAAGAAAGTACTCCCAGTGCCGCCGCAAAAATCAATACGCCGCTTTCTTTGAGCATTACGTCCGTTTCAAAAACCGTCGCAACGATAAATGCCAAATACACAAGCCATGTCGCCGCTCCGAGATATACCGCTTTTTTCTTGAGGTCAAGCAAAATTCTTCCGTCCGCAATTTTTATCATCAGAAAATTTGCGCCGTGAAATGCAAACAACAGGACGAAAAATAATCCGGCAAGAATCGTGTACGGACTGAGCAAATCCAAAAAGTCGCCGGTGTAATGCATTTGTGCGTTAATCGGCAAGCCTTTCAACAAATTTGCAAAGGCGACTCCCCACAAAAGTGCCGGCACAAAACTTCCGAACATTATTGAGCCGTCCCAAAAACATTTCCAATCCGGCTTGTCAATTTTTCCGCGAAGTTCAAATGCCGCGCCGCGCATTATCAGCGCAAGCAACATCAAAAACAGCGCAAGGTAAAAAGTGCTGAACATTGTTGCATAAAAATGCGGGAATGCCGCAAAAGCCGCGCCGCCGGCGGTAATCATCCAAACTTCATTGCCGTCCCAGACGGGACCTATTGCCCGAATCAGTTGCCCGCGTTCTTTTTCCGGACGACCGGCAAGCAACATTCCCACGCCGTAATCAAACCCTTCAAGGATAAAAAAACCGGTGAAAAGTACGGTTATCAGAATGAACCATACGACATTTAAATATTCCATGAAAAACGCCTCCCGTCATCTGAAAATTTAATATCGTTTCAAATTTTCCAAAATTTATTCCCGTATCTTTCTGCCAAAGGAGAAAATTTCCTTTAACAATTCTTTCGGTTTTTGTATATTTCGTCGGCAATCGTGTACGTTCGTAAATTTTTTGCAGGAAAATCGGATTGTTGAAAGAAAAACAAAGGGACTTTCTGTAACTTTAAGGAGGAAATTTTTTTATGCAGGTTTCAATAAATGTTTTGAAAAAATATGTTGACATAGACGTAAATGCGGACGAACTTGCCGAAAAATTTACAATGGCGGGTATTCCCGTCGAAAATGTTATTCATGCCGGCGAAGGCTTGGAAAAAGTCGTCACCGGAAAGATTGAAGAATTGACCGCTCACCCGGATTCGGATCATTTGCAGGTTTGTCAAATGAACGTCGGCAATCCGGAACTTTTGCAAATTGTTACCGGCGCGCCGAATGTAAAGCAAGGTCAAATTGTGCCGGTTGCGTTGGTCGGGGCGCATTTGCCGAACGGGCAAAAAATTTCAAAGGGAAAATTGCGCGGAGTTGCATCAAACGGTATGCTCTGTTCAGCCGGCGAATTGAAGCTGGATTTGGAAAATCTGCCGGAAGAACAAAAAACCGGAATTTACATTTTGCCGGAAGATACCGAAATCGGAGTTCCCGCCGCAAAAGTTTTGGGGCTTGACGACGATATTTTGGAATTTGAACTCACCGCAGACAGCGGCGATTGTTTCAGCATTGTCGGTCTTGCCCGTGAAGCCGGAGTAATTTTGAATAAAGAACCGCACTTCCCGGAAATTAAAGTTGTCGAAGATGACGAAAGAATTGCCGCAGATATGCAGGAAATAAAAATTGACGCACCGGATTTGTGTTCAAGATTTTCCGCCCGCGTGTTGACAGACGTAAAACTTGCGCCTTCACCGGAATGGATGCAAAAGACTTTGGAAAGTTCCGGTATCCGCGCAATTAACAATGTCGTTGACGTGACAAATTTTGTAATGATCGAACTCGGACAACCGATGCACGCTTACGATTACGACGAAGTCAAGGGACACGTTTTAAATGCACGCCGCGCAGTCAAGGGAGAAAGACTTCACACGCTTGACGATTCCGACAGACTTGCAAAAGGCGGCGAACTTGTAATTGCCGATGCGGAAAAAGCTGCCGGACTTGCCGGAGTTATGGGCGGCTTTGAAACGGAAATTACCGAAAAGACGACGACGGTTGTTTTGGAGGCGGCGGCTTTCAATTCCGCATCAATTCGCAGAACAAGTCGGGCGGTCGGTCTTCATTCGGAGGCATCCGGCAGATTTGAACGCGGCGTAAATGTTGAAGGAACAATCACCGCGCTTGACAGAGCCGCCGGGCTTTTGCAGGAAATGGGAGCCTGCAAAGTTTGCAAAGGCGTTATCGATGTTTATCCGGTGCCGAAAAAAGAAGTTAAAGTTCAATTTACTTCCGCGCAGATTAACGAAAGATTGGGTACAAATATTCCGGAAGAAAAGATTTTGGAAATTTTGAAGTCGCTCGGATTTAAAATTTCTGAAGTCGCCGATTTTGATTCGGACAAGCCTGTTGATGAAGTCATCGATAAAATTTCATTTGCCGCAAAACATTTAAGCAAGGCGGCGCGGGAACTTGCAACCGACGATAAAGTTGATGATTTCGTGAAAAATTTGGGTACGACGGTCGGAAAACTTTTCGATCGCGGTGCAAAGGCAAGTTACGCGCTTTATGAGGCAACGGTTCCGGAATGGAGAAATGATGTTGCCTGTCCGGAAGACTTGTCTGAAGAAGTTGCAAGAATTTACGGTTACGACAATATCCCGGCAACTTTGCCGCCCGGACGTTCGCAGGGTCATCAGTCGAAATTCCAAAATTTTGCCGACAAAGTTAAATCGATTCTCGCAAGTTTGGGAATGAATGAAGAACTTTCCTTCAGTTTCACAAATGAACAAATGTTTGACAAAATGCAGGTGCCGGCTGCCGACGAATTGCGCCGCGCCGTGCCGATAATGAATCCTTTGACGGACGAATATCCTTTGCTCCGGACAATGCTTTTGAGTTCGATTTTGGAAAATGCCGCCCGTAATTTCAGCCGCAAAAATGAAAATTTGAGATTGTTTGAAATTGCGCCGGTATTTTATCCGAAACAACTTCCGGTTACCGAACAGCCGATCGAAGTTCAGAAAATTGTCGGCTTGATTACCGGACAAAGAGAGCCGAAAGGTTGGAATCAATCTTCGGCGGAAGTCGATTTTTACGACATCAAAGGAATTGTCGAAGAACTTTTCAAACAACTTTCAATCGAAAGATATACCTGCGAAGCCGGCGAACATTTTGCACTTCATCCCGGAAAAACCGCCGTATTCAAAAAGGGGCGGGACGTGCTTGCAATTTTCGGTGAAGTCCATCCGAATGTTGCGGAAAATCTCGGAATTTCAAAAAAGATTTACGTTTTTGAAGCGGACGCGGAAACTTTGATGAAATACGTTTCAAAAAAATCCGGAATCGAATCTTTGCCGAAATATCCGGGAATAAATCGCGACCTGGCAATTTTGGTAAATCGCGAAACTCCGGCGGGAGAAGTCGAAAAAGTCATTGCGAAAGCCGGCGGAGAGTTTTTCAAAGGCGTTACGCTGTTTGACGTTTACACGGGAAAAGGAGTTCCGGAGGATAAAAAGAGTTTGGCATTTGCGCTGGAATTTCGTTCGCCGGATCGCACTTTGAAGGACGAGGAAGCCGATGCGGCATTTAAAAATATTTTGGCGGCGGTTGAAAAAGATTGTGCCGCCGTACTCAGAAGTTGAGGTGAATTGAGTTGAAGGAAGAAAAAAAATCCGGCAATTCGCAGAGGGTTGACGTTGAGATTTACGGCGAAGTTTACCATTTGAGAACCGACGATCCGGAAGGTCTGGAAAAACTTGTCCGGATTGTGGATTCGACAATGAAATCCGTTGCCCGATCCACCCGTACTCTTGCCGGAAGTCATGTTGCCGTCATGTCCGCGATGAAAATTGCCGAAGACTACCTGCAACTCAAAAAAGATTACGACGAACTTTTGGAACTTTTGGACGAACACAAATAAGGGATAAAATTGCCGGTTAAAAATTTTTGATAAACCGGAGGAGATTGATAATGACCGATATAAATTCGCAAAACAATATACCGCCGCGAAGTAAACCGCCGAAACGCAGTTTCTTGAAATTGTTTTTAAAAATCATACTCGGAATTTTGATAACGATTTTGGTTTTGGCAACGGGCGTGGGTATCGGATTTTTCACGGCAAACATAAACGCCAGGCAGGATATTGCCGATATAGTTCCGCCGGCATCTTCTCAAATTTATGATTCCGCCGGAAACGAAATCGCAAACATTCATGCGGCGGAAAATCGCGTACCGGTTAAGATTGAACAGATTCCGATAAATCTTCAACACGCTTTTGTTGCGGTTGAGGACAATCGTTTTTATGAACACAGGGGAGTTGATCCGCAGGGACTTCTGCGTGCCGTTTATACAAATATCGTCGCCCATGAAATTGCGGAAGGCGGGTCTACCATAACCCAACAGCTTGCAAAAAATGCTTATCTCACTCAAGAACGCACCATGAAACGCAAAATTCAGGAAGTCTTTTTGGCGTTGCAACTTGAAAAACAATATACCAAGCAGGAAATTTTGGAAATGTATCTCAATCAGATTTATTTCGGGCAGGGTGCTTACGGAGTTCAGGCGGCGGCAAGAACTTATTTCGGCAAAGATGTTCAAGATTTGAATTTGTCCGAATGTGCCATGCTTGCCGGTATTCCGAAAAGCCCGAATTATTATTCGCCCTTCAATAATCTTGACGCATCAAAAGAACGGAGAAATGTCGTATTGGATCAGATGGTTAAATACAAATATATCCGTTCGACCGAAGCCGATTCCGCAAAATCGGCGGAAGTCGTCCTGACGGATCCGAAATTGCCGGAAGCCCGTGACGATGCCGCTTACTTTATAAATTACGTCACTCAAATTATTGCCGACAAATACGGCGCGGAATCAATTTATAAAGACGGCATGAAGATTTACACGACGATTGATCTTGATATGCAACACATGGCACAGGCGGCACTTTTGGAAAATTTGCCGACGACTTCCACCGACACGAACGGTATTCAACAGCCGCAAGGCGCGTTGGTTGTCATAGATCCGAAAACCGGATATATTAAAGCTATGGTCGGCGGGCGCGGAACGGATCAATTTAACCGGGCAACAATGGCGGAACGTCAGCCGGGATCCGCTTTTAAACCTTTCGTGTTTATTGCCGCCCTTGAAAACAATTTCACTCCGGATACAATAATTGAGGACAGCCCCATCACAATTAACGGCTGGTCGCCGCAAAATGACAGCAGAAGATTCAGCGGGCCCGTCACTTTGAGGACGGTTGCGACTTTTTCGATGAATGTTCCGACCGTCAAAATTGCTCAAAAATTGGGAATGGACAAGGCGATTTATTACGCGCAGGAAATGGGAATTTCGACTTTCGTTTTGGACGGCGCGAGAAACGACAGAAATTTGGCAACTTCTTTGGGCGGCTTGACAAGGGGCGTAACTCCGCTTGAAATCACGAGTGCTTACGGGACTTTTGCAAACGGCGGTATTCATGTTCCGAGTACGGCGATTATAAAAGTTTTGGATCGCAACGGCAAAGTTTTGGAAGAATTTGATCCCACCGGCAAACAGGTTGTTTCAGCCGAAAGTGCCGCCGCTTTGACGAGTATGCTTGAGGACGTAATTTTGAAAGGCAGCGGCAAGCGTGCAAATATCGGTCGTCCGGCAGCCGGAAAAACCGGTACGACGAGCAGTTACAAAGATGCATGGTTTGTCGGGTATACTCCGGATTTGGTTGCCGGCGTTTGGATAGGAAATGACGACAACAGCCCGATTTCCGGCGGAATGATGGGCGGCGAAACTCCGGCGACCGTTTGGAATGTCTTTATGCAAAGGGCTTTGGCAAATGTTCCGGTTCATGATTTTGATCCGATGGTCGTAAGGCGCAGAAGTTCAAAGACCATAACTTCCCTGCGCGACAACAACAAGAAAGATAACAAAAAGACCGACGAAAACAATAAAGACGGAGATCAAAATCAGCAGGACAATAATCAGACTCCGCAGAGAAACGGCAATTCCGGTCGTCAAACGGGAGAACGCCGCAATAATCAACCGCAGAGAAGTTCCGAACAACCTGCCCGGACATATACTCAACCGGAACAGACTTACACACCGCCCGAGCCGGCATATACTCCTCCGCAACCGGAACCCTCCGCTCGGGAATACGAACAAAATTCCGTTCCTTCCCGTGATGCACCCGCTCCCGGCGGCGGAATTTCAAAAGGGAGAAATTAGTGTTGGCGGTTGAGGAAAATGTAAAAAAAAATCCGTTCCGTTATCCGGAGCGGATTTTTAATTTGATTCAATATTTCACGAACAAATTTTACACTTTGAATTTTTGAACTTCCGTTTGCAATTCGCCCGCCATCTTTGCAAGGTTTGTGCTTTCGCCGGCAATTTCATGGACTGAGGCTGTTTGTTCTTCGGTTGCCGCGCTGACGGTTTCGGCCTCTTCGGCGGCAGTCTTGCTTGTTTCGCCGATTGTCCGGACGTGTTCGACAATTTCCCGACCGTTGTTTGCCATGTCGCGTGTCGCACCGGAAATATCCTGCATCTGCGCGCTGACGTCTTCGACAATGCCGATAATTTTTCTGAAGGCATCGCCCATTGAAATAATATTTTCCGTTCCCACTCTGACAAGTTCGGAGCCGTTTTCCATATCTTCGATAGCCTTGTCGGTATCCTGTTGCGTCACGTTAATCAAATCGGAAATCTGTTGAGCCGCCTCTCTGCTGGATTCGGCAAGTTTTCTGACTTCATCGGCAACGACCGCAAAACCTCTGCCCTGTTCACCGGCACGGGCAGCCTCAATTGCCGCATTGAGCGCAAGCAAATTCGTCTGTTCCGCAATTCCGGAAATCGTATCGACAATTTGACCGATCTGCTTTGAATTTTCTCCGAGTGCCATGACCGCATCGGCAGTCTTTTTGGAAGAACTTTCAATCGTCTTGATCTGCGCTATTGCCTCTTCCAAAGTCGCGCCGCCTTCGCGGGCAATATCGGACGCTTCCTTACTTTTATCCGCCGCAGTCTGCGCATCGTCAGCCATAAGCTGAATTGCTTCATTCAAATGCTCTATCGCTTCGGAAGTTGCCTTTACCGCGTCAAGCTGTTGACTTGTACCCTCCGCAACTTTTCCGATCGAATCGGCAACCTGATTGGCGGCTATTGCGGATTGTTCCGTCGTGGAATTTAATTCTTCCGCAGATGCGGAAAGACTTTGAGCCGAATTTGAAACAGAGCGCATGACTTTTGAAACGCCGTTTCTCATTTCGCGTACCGCCGTTGCCAACATTCCGAGTTCGTCTTCCGAATTTATTTGAGAAGGTCTGTCGCGAAAATCGCCTTCCGAAAGTTTCTGCATTTCGCCCATCATAATTCCGAGAGGACTCATAACTTTGTTGACGGTAACCCAAATTCCGCCGGAGATTAAAAGCAAAAGTATAATTGAAATTACGGTCATGATCATCAACATATTTTTGACCGGCTCAAAAAGTTCGTCTTCATAAGCAATGGTTGCCATGCCCCAGCCGGAAGATTTAATCGGCGTGTAAAAAGCTATCATGTCCTCTCCGGCAAGTGAAGTGTAACGGTAATATCCGCTTTCTCCGCTGAGCATCTTTGTACCGAGTTCGACGACGGATTTATCTTCTTCTTCCGAAATCTTCTTTTTCATTATGGACTCTTCGTCCGGATTGACGATATAAACTCCTTCTTTTGAAACAAGCAGACTGTAGCCGCGTTCGCCGAGTTTATACGCCTGAACTTTGTCCATAATCGACTGAACATAAATTGCGGCAAGAATCATCGCAACCGGCTTGCCGGAATCGTCCCTTGCAACGGCTATGGAATTGAAGATGATTTTCCCGGTCGCCTGCGAAACAACCGGCGAGGACATGAAGGAATCTCTCTGCGCGGTCATGGTCTCTTTGTACCAGGCTTTTTCTTTGTTGTGCATTTCCTTGAAACCGTTGCCGGTCTGCCCGTAAAGAACACCGGAGCCGTCGAAAGGTCCCCAACTTACGCTGTCGTAAACTCCCGGATACCGTTGTTGCATGAGTTTCAGGCGGTAAATATTGTTCCTGTTCATTTCGTCCGCTTTTAAATCGCGTGTCGAAGGTATGGATGCGGTTTCCTGAGTTTCCATCATTCGTTTGTCAAGCCATTCCGAAATACCTTCTCCGACCTCTGTGGTATTTTGCAAACTGCTTGACAAAATCTGCGACTCGAAAGTCGTCCTCATGTAATTGAAAATCGTCCCGGTCAAAATCAAAAGACCGACGATTACGATGGGTAAAACCAGAATCAATATTTTGCCCTTGACTGTATTGACTCTCATAAAATATCCTCCTCCGCTCCGTTTTTCCTACTTTTAAAAATTGCTTGATAATTCTTGCGAAGGCTTAATAATCCTGCCGGCAAAATTTTTATCTCAAACTTTTTCGGCGTAAATCGCAAAAAGCGGAATCGAATCATACCGACAACTTTCGTCAACGTGAACTTTGCCGGAAATATCTTCATCAAAGCGAACATTAAACCCGATTTTTTGCAAAAATTGAACATCAAATTCCGGGCGTTTGTGAGTGGTAATTTTCAAATCATCTTTGATTGAATTACATTCTTCGATGAGTTCGTCCGAAATTCCGGCGTGTACGTCTTTTTCGTCGGATTTTTTTTCAAATTTTATGGTGCCGCAATCCGAATCGAAATTTATCAAAATTCCGCCCGGCTTTAAAACCCTGTACCATTCGCGATAAGCCTGCATAACATCCGGCAAAGTCCAAGTCAAATTTCTGCTGACGATAACATCAAAATTTTTGTCCGGAAAATCAAGCTTTTGCGCGTCCATTTTTTTGAGTTCGGCGCGGCAATTAAATTCCTTCAAATTTATTTCGGCTTCCTTAATCATTTCGCCGGACATATCAATCCCGGTTACATTGTGACCGATTTTTGAAAGAAGTATTGCAAAAAATCCGGCACCGGTACCCGCGTCCAAAATTTTGAGATTTTCCCTTTCCGGCAAATGCGCCCGGATAATTTTGAGCCATTCGGCGGCATCTTTGCCCTTCAATTCAAGCCGACGAACTTTTCCGAAATCCTTACTGCGTATGTTCCAATATCTTTCTATACGATTTTTCAATGACAAAGTTTTTTACCTCATTTCAAAACGGAATTTATTTCTTCCGAAACTTCCTTTACACATTTTTCAAACGCGCCGCGCTTTGCCCGGAGTTCACTTGCCTTTGAAGAATCTTCATTTATTGAAGATGCGACTTTCAAGATTTTTGAACGGTCGGCGACAAAGACATTCAAAGTCATTGAAGTGCGGGAAAGTGCCTTGCCTTTTTTGCGGTTGTGTTGATCGGTAACCGCATCTTTTACGACGAGATAAACGACTTTCTCATAACCGGAATAATTTACGAAAGAAACAAAATCTTCTTTTGTCGGGGTGCCTTCCTCAATCAAGCCCTTTTCAAGCCAATAAGTTTGATATTTCGTCTGAACTTTGTTACCGGTGACAACTTTTTTGCCGATCGGGGATTTAAAATAATCGGTTGCCGTTTTTACAAAATCTTTCGTCTTGTAATCGGCACTTCCCACAATCACTACCGCAATTTCACGCGGAGTAAAATTTGCCGCCTGTGCCGAAAAAGCCGAAATCAAAAAGCAGACAAATACGGACAGCGATACAAAAATTTTTTTCATGGTCAAACTCTCTCCTTTAAAAATTTTTTTCGCCGGATATATTTTCCCGGCAACTCGTTCCGGAATTTTATCATAAATCGGGATTTTTTCCAAAATTTTCCGGTGAACCGATTCATTTTAAGATTTGCGGAAAAAAATTTGTCCGTCAACAAAGGAATATTTCACATCAAAATTTTCGTCAAAGATCGTAAAGTCCGCAGACTTTCCCGTTTCGATTGATCCGATTTTGTCAAAAATTTTGAGCGACTCGGCCGGATTTTTCGTCACCGATTCCACAACTTCCCCCATATCGGCTCCGGTATTTTCCCGGAAATTTTTGACCGCATCGTTCATTTTTATGACACTTGCCGCAAGATTTCCGTTTTCCAATGTGGCAAAATTTCCCTTAACGAAAACTTTTTGCCCGCCGAGTTCACTCACTCCGTCACCCAACCCGCAGGCGCGCATGGAATCCGTTATCAAAATAATTTTCTCTTTCGATTTAATTTTGTAAACAATTCTTTGAGTTGCCGGGTGAACGTGAATGTTATCGGTAATAAGTTCAACTTTTACGTCGGAATCAAAAGCCGCTCCGACAATTCCGGGATTTCTGTGGTGAAGTCCGGTCTGTGCATTAAACAAATGAGTTATATGCCCGGCACCGCGCTTTATTGCGGAAATTGCCGTATCATAGTCCGCCGCGCTGTGACCGATTGAAGGGACGATATTTTTTTCCCGGCATTTGTCGATAAAATCAAAATCCGGCAATTCTTCCGGCGCAAAAGTGACAATTTTTACAACATCCCGGAATTTGTCGATAAAATCAAAATCGGCGGGAATTATGTTCTCTTTCGACTGTGCACCGCAAAATTTTTTCGATACGAAAGGTCCTTCCAAATGTGCCCCCAAAATTTTCGCGCCGGAAATTTTACCGGTCATTTTTTTGCCGATATTTTCAAGAGCGGTGCAAATATTTTTTTTCGGCATTGTCATGGTCGTTGCCAAAAAAGAAGTTACGCCGGTTGAAGGCAAAAATTTTTGCATTATGTCAAGCGATTCCGGATTTTCGTCCATTGCGTCGGCCCCCATGAAGCCGTGTATGTGAATATTTATAAAACCGGGTGAAACGTAAAAATTTTTTGCGTCGATAATTTCCGGGGAATCGTCAACCTTATCCGCAATGTCAATGATTTTTTCGTCAAACAAGAGAGCTTTTCCTATGACCGTCCGAAAATTTCCGGCGGCATCCGGCAAAATCAATTTTCCGTTAATCAAAGCCTTCAAAAATATCTCCCCCAAAACTAAAATCCTCTCCGGCAAAAGAGAGGATTTTTTTCATAAAATTATTTCAAACAACGATAGCGAAAAGTTTTTCCGGAACCCTTTGTAAGCTCGTACAAATCCGGAAAATCTCCGATAAATTCACGCAAAAGAGAATATCCGAAATCTTTTATTCCGTAACCCAAACGCTTTCTGTTTAAATCAATTCCCGCAAGATTGAGCGGAGCAAAGCCGTTTGAATCGGAATGTTTTTTTGCGGACTCGTGCAAAACTTCATGAATTTGCATGAGTTTCTTTTTCGGATTGCGCATACCGTTTTGCCCGCACATTACAAAACGATCGTTCAAAGTCAATCTCTTGCCTTTGTTTTGTACCACTTTTGAAGTCGGAGCGGGGATTTTCGGCGAAATATTGATTTTCTCGTCATCGGAAATTTTGACGACGGAAGATCTTTTGGAAGTCGACGAAGAAACTTTTCTGCCGACCCGACTTTCTTTGTTGACCACTTTTTTTGTCGTCGATCTTGTGCGGACAACGGGACGAATTTTATCGACTTCGACCGGTTCAATTTTTTCGGCATAAGCGTCCAAGTCAATAAATTCATTGCAGGCACTCCTGAACGACGAAGAAGTTTTTTCGCTGCCCATACAAATGACATAAGTTCCCCGTTCGCGGAGTTTCACGGCGAGAGGAGTAAAATCACTGTCGCCGGAAACGATCACAAAAATATCCGCCTGATTTCTGTAGAGAACTTCCATCGCGTCAATTGTCAAAGACATATCGGTTGCATTTTTTCCGGTGACAAAATCCATCTGCTGAACCGCCAGAAGTCCGTATTTCAAAATGACTTCATTCCATTTGTGCAGAGAATTTTTTTCCCAGTTGCCGTAAATGCGCCGAATAAAAATCTCGCCGCGTTCCTGCAAATTTTCCATTATCGGCTTGCCGTATTTCGCGGAAATATTATCCGCATCAATGAACAGTGCAATTTTTTTGTCGGTTGACATGGGAACCTCAAATCAATAGCAATCTACGGATTTAATCGCGCCGAAACGAATGAAATTGCCGGCTTCGACGGGATCGCCTTCGGAAATGAGAGATTCGACCTGCGCCCAATCGTCAACCCGGACACGTTCCGCATAAAATTCGTCTTTGATTTTCTTCAAAAGAAGTTTACGGGAGGCCTTCGTGTCCTTGTAAACCGCATGATTGTAGAAAATATTCATTGAAGATTCGCTTTTCGCTTCGTCACAGTTGAAAAAGATGAATGCCTTGGCGGCAGCCTTTGCCATGATAAAACCCTCCAAAATAAAAAAATTTTGAGTTTCATAACCCGCGCCGGATTATAGCATTATTTCCTTTATAATGCAAATTTTATTTGATTGCGCCTTTTTCCGGCGGAAATTTTTCGGATCAAATTCGTTGACAGTCGAAAAATAAGATTTATAATTGACTGGATTTTTCATAAATCGAACAAATCGGGAAAGACTTTTTACACGGAAAAATTAAATTTGAAGAGGTATGATTATGATTTCGACAAAGGGAAGATATGCACTTCGCGTAATGCTCGATCTTGCGGAACATGACCCGGAAGAATATGTTCCGTTGGAAGAAATTGCGTTGCGTCAGGGTATCTCAAAAAAATACCTTGAAACCATTTTGAAAAATCTTGTGCAAAAAGATATGCTGCAAGGTGTGCGCGGCAGAGGCGGCGGGTACAGATTGACCCGTGAACCGAAAGATTACAGCGTCGGTGAAATTCTGGAGTTGACGGAGGATACACTTGCGGTTGTTGCCTGCCTGAAAGAGGATGCGGAATTTTGCAAAAGAAGATCGTATTGCAAAACTTTTCCCATGTGGGAAAAACTCAACAAAATGACTCATGATTTTTATTTTGGAATAACTTTGGAAGACTTAATGTGAATTGTGCTTAATCCTAAATTTTTCCGTCCCGTAAAAGTTCGCGGGCTGCCTTGCCGGTCATGTGTTCGATTTCCAAAACGAGTACGACGAGAGCATTCATTTTTCCGCCGATTTCTTTTTCGCGACTTTCCGGACTTTCATTTGGTGAATATTTATCGGCAAGAAGCTCAAGACCGCGCCGCTTTTCCGGATCCGAATTATCCTCAACGACTCTGATTTTTCCGAAAACAACCGTGCTTGAGTAATAACTTGTAAATTCTTCGGGTATCACCGCGTGCTTGTCAATAACGCAAAATGAAACCCTTTCGTTTCGGCGAACGGCATCGATTTTGTGACCGGTTGTTGCCGAATGAAAATATATCTTGTTGTCGGCAACGGCATAATTGAGCGGAACGCCGTAGGAATATCCGTCATCTCCGGAAAGAGAAAGAACTCCGAATTCGCCTTCGGTCAAAATTTTCATAGCGGTTTCTTCGGGCAGTTCACATTTGATTCTGCGCATTTTTCTGAACATCTTAAATTGTTTCGGTAATTTCTCCTGCCGATACCTTAAAAATTTTTCCGAAATACAGCGACGGAAAATAAGCCGCATCCGTAGCCGTTATCAAAGTCTGAATTTTTTCCCGGCGCAGAAATATCAAGAGTTGTTCCCGCCTTTCCGAATCCAATTCACTCATTACGTCATCAAGCAGGAGAATCGGATATTCGCCGGTTTCCGATTTCAGAAATTGAAGTTCGGAAAGTTTCAAAGCAAGTGCGACGGTTCGCATTTGTCCCTGTGAGCCGAAAAGTCTTAATTCCCTGCCGTTTACGAAAAATTTCAAATCGTCGATATGCGGTCCCAAACTTGTCGAACCGCGCTTTATGTCCGAAAATTTTCGTGCTTTCAAAATTTCGTGATAAAGTACGGCTGCTTTTTCGACAATTTCTTCACCCGGAAAATTTTGGAGATTTTCCGGATCAATCCCGATATTTTTAAATTTTTCCCGGTCAAAATCTTCAAGCCCGTGAAAATCATATTCGACGGTCAAATTTTCCACCTGCGAAGAAATTTTTCGTTGCATCAGGTTTGCTAGAAAATTTAACTTGTAAATCGTGTTCAATCTCTTGATTACGATTTTTGCAGCCACTCCGGCAAGCTGTTCCGTCCATAAATCCAAATCGTCCGGCCGGGCAAAACCTTCCCGAATTTTTTTCAGCAAATTGTTTCGCTGATCGACCAATCTTCCGTAAGCCGAAATATCGGAAAAATAAACCGGCGATGCCTGCGAAATTTCGCCGTCCAGAAAACGGCGACGATTTACCGGAGAATTTTTGAACATAAAGAGATCTTCCGGCGAAAACATTACCGAATTTAATTTTCCGACCAAATCGCGCGGTCTTATCGAATTTGCATCAAAAAGAATTTTCCGGCGTTTTCCGGTCGTCAATTCAAATGCAAGATTATGTTCTATTTCGGTCTTGAAAAATTTCAGCTTGACGAGTGCGGAAGGACAATCCCAACGAATCAGTTCAAAATCGGCGGCGGCGCGGGATTTTCCCAACGCCGCCAAATGAATTGCCTCCAAAATATTCGTTTTTCCCTGCGCGTTTTTTCCGAGAAAAATATTTATCGCCGGATCAAATTTCAAATCGACTCTTTCAAAATTGCGAAAGTCCGTCAAAAAAATTTCTTCAACATACATTGTTAATTTGTTCTGACCGGAGTTACGACGTAGATAAAATTATCGTTTCCGACTTCGCGAATATCCGCCGGAGCCAAAGATTTTGTCAAAGCGATTCGACATTCTTCACTGTCAAGAGCCTTGAGAACGTCGGCAATATAAAGGACGTTGAAGGAAATGTCGACATCTTCGCCCTCAATCTTGGCGTTGACCCATTCATCGGATCTGCCGACTTCCGGCGAGTTTGACGAAATATGCAGACCGTCTTGAGCGGAAAAATAAAATCTGATGGTATTGTATTCCGTTTCTTTTGAAATGAGCGAAACACGATCGACGGTTTCAAGCATTTCCGCAACATTGACGACGGCAAAAGTCGTCGATTCGCGGGGAATGACTTTTTCGTAAGGCGGAAATTGTCCGTCAATCAGGCGCGTCGTGAGATAAACATTGTCAAAAGTGAACGCCGCAAATTTCATTCCGCAATCGACGGTGACGATACTGCCCGGATCCGTCGAATCGATCATCTTGTAGAGATCGCGCAGAATTTGACCGGGAACGATGAATCTCAATTCGCCGACATCGTCCGCAATATGTTGTTTGACGAGTGCGAGTCGGTGGGTATTCGTCGCAACAAGATTAAAAGAACTGCCGTTTATTTCAAAATAGCAACCGGTGAAAATCGGGCGTGTGTCGTCATTTGAGCAGGCATAAGCCGTGCGGCGAATTGCATCTTTGATTATTCCGGATTTTACCCTGAAAGTCGCATAAGTTTCCGGCGGTTTTACTTTCGGAAAATCTTCCGCATTCATCGAAAGCAAATTAAAAGAGGCATTTCCGGAAGTAATTTTGACGACGCCGGTTTCTCCTTCGTTGGTCATTGTGACCATATCGGAGGGAAGTTTGCGCGCAATTTCCTGCAAATACTTTCCGGAGATGACAATTTCGCCGGGAATTTCGGTATTGACCCCGATTTTTACGATAATTCCGAGTGAAAGATTGGTTGATTGAAGTTCGAGCATACTGCCTTCCGCTTTAATGTGGATACCGGCAAGAACCGGAGTTTGAGGATTGGACGGCACCGCACGAAGCAAGTGCTGAAGGGCTTCGTTTAAATCTTTCGTGGAACAGGTTATTTTCATTTATAAATTCCTCCCGTCTGTTTGTAAAAATCGATGCATTATATCAAAATCCTTTGCGCTTGAAAAGACAAAAAAATTTTTTGGACACGGGCGTTTCATAAAACGGGAATTTTCGTAACCGGCACAGCGATTTGATGTTAAACTCAAAATGAATAAAAAATTTTAACTAACTTTTCTTTGTCCGGCAAC